>NZ_VISW01000029.1:0-53860 GCF_007827635.1 Micromonospora sp. CNZ296 | reverse complement strand
TCCGCCGACGACGCCACCAAGCCCAAGCCATGACCAGCCACTACACCCGACAAGCCCTCACCGAGCCGTGATCACAATCCCCGGCTGGAGTACTAGATCGTGACCGGCCAGCGACTCGCCCGGAGGCACCAGACCCACGTGCTCGCTCATAGGAGCTCTGGGCCCACGGATCAGAGTAGGGGAGTCGTCTCAGAGAAGACACCATAGTGACTCTTATCGGTACACCTCTCTGTAGACATAATTGTCATTCTGTGGACGCATCGCCCAGCAGCCGCTCCCGCGACGGCGTCCTGCGGTAGTCATGGAGGGCCTGACGACACCGTCGGCGCCTGACCGCGTAGACCATCCTGCTGCTCGCGAACTCGGAGACAGTGATCAGTTCCCAGCCGAATCGTTCCAGCACCTCTGCGGGCGGCGACGGCCTGTGTGACCTGGTTACCGTCCACGCCACGATGCGACAGGACGATGAGAAGCCGGTACGGGGTCGAGCGGGTCGGCCATCGTTGGCTCCCTGCGGTTCAGGTGCTCAGCGCGCGAGTTCATCCCTGCCTTGCTCGGAGTCATGTCGATGTCTTGTGCCTGGTGTGACCTGGTACTACATGCCCGGTGTCAAGACTGTCGGGCCCTCGGCGGTGGCTCACGGCCTCGATCTACGCCCGCAGGCCCGGTGGATCGCCCAGTCGCCGGTCCATCGGGCGAGGTCCTGTACCCAGCGCTCGGTGTTGTGCCGGGCCTTGGTCGCCCACTTCGCGGCGTTGGCCGAGGCGAAATGGTTGAGCACGTCAGCGCTTGTGGCCGTCCAGGCCGGGAATTGCCCGAGCCAGTCCTCGGCTTGGTCGGCGGTGTGGCCGCTGCCGATCAGCCATTGGACGAGTAATGCCAGTTCGACCCATGCCGCTGCTTTGGTGGCCCAGGCCCAGTCGACGATCCGCAGGCCGTGCGGGGTGACGATCAGGTTGGTCGGGTTGAGGTCGGAGTGCACGAGTGTCCCGCCGTCCATCGCCGGGTGCGTGAACCCGAGCCGGTCGGCCGGGGTGAACCACCGATCGCCCGGCGCCGGCGTCTGCTGAAGGTCTTTCAGGGCGGCGGTGAGCAGGTCGAGATCGGGGCTGCCGGGGGATAGGTCGGGGTGGGGACCGGCGAGATGCTCGGTCCCCACCACCAGCCAGCCATCGGCCTCGAAGTGCCACCGCAGCGCCGGCGGGTACCGGTCGACGGCCTGGGTGACGGCCAGCTCGTAGCGCAGCGACCGGACGCCCCATTCGCCGAAGGCCGCTTTGACGAAGACCGGTCCGGACGGGCCGGTGACGGTCGAGGCGATCTGTGCGTGGTTGCCGTCGGGTGCCGGGGTTACCTCGAACGCTCCACCGACCTGGTCGGTGATCCTGGTGATCACGCTGCGGGGCAGGGTCGTCCAGTCGCTGCGCATCAGGTTCTCCTGTTACCGGCCGGGCTGCGGCGGGTTCGGCGGACAGCAGGACTCGGCCTCACCGCCCCAGAATTCCATGTCGATCTGGTAGCCGGTGTCGTGCAACGCCGCGAGGGTGTAGGTGATCGCGGTGCCGTCTCGCATGGCTTCGGTCAGGATCGGCCGGTGGTGCACGTAGTGGCCGGCGATCTGGTGGCAGGCGGCGGTGTAGGGCTCGCTGATCTGCAGTAGGGCGTGCCAGACGGCGTCGACCGGTCGGGTGGGCACGACCCGGTAGGACTCGCCGGTCGGCAGGAGCATCCCGAAGTCGGGCTTGCCGGCCTGGTCGGCGTGGGCCTTCAGGAAGACCAGGAATTGCCCGACCGCACGCTCGGCGTAGGTGTGGCTCACCTCCTGCCGGGCGGCGAAGTAGCGGGTCAGCTTGTCGAACACCTCGGTCGACACGAGCGTGCGCGGGTCCTGTGCGACGGTCGTGACGGGTCTGTCTGCGGTGATGCTCAAGATTCCTCCTTAATCGCGAACGGGGATGAGCGCGTATCACGTCGCCGTCGGGGCGGTGATGCGAGCGTTTGTCGTGCGGTGATGTGAAGGTGACGTCGCGGCCAGCCGTCGCGGAGGTCCCCTCACCAGCGGCAGGCTGCGGTGCTTGCTCACCGCTGCTCCAGGATCGATCTTCGGAATGGGCCCCAGGCCACGAAGCGGTCGAACATCTCCTGCGGGCTCGGTCCGTCGTGTGGGTTGAGGTGGAACAGGTCGCGCATTGCCTCGAACATCAGCCCGCTGAGGTAGATCGAGAGCGCGGGGAGCGCGGATTCGTACTCCACTTTCAACAGCAGCCGGGCCTGCGGGCATGGCCACGGCTGACCGCAGGCCCGGCATGCCCAGGTCGGCCGTAGCGGGGTGTGCGGAGGCGTCGTTTCGGTTCTGTAGCGCGGCCGATCTGGCGTGGGGCCGGCGTCCGGCGTCTGCAGCTGCGACGACATCACCGACGGCTCCCGGCTGATCGAACCTTCCACTCCTGGCGGGGTTGCTTTCTCGGGCCCGTTCGACGGCCAGAGCCGGTCCACGTGCGTAGATCCATGAGGAAGTACCTCTTTCCTTCGCCGTTGTCGGTAGGCGGTGGCGATGATTCGGTGGCCCGGTGCTGCCGTGGCTACGCGTCGCAGCTCGGGTGACCCCTGCTGCTGATCGCGCCTGCGACGGTGGAGGTTGGTGGCTGGCCGGTCACGGTCCGACGGGGCGCCGGCGTGGGTGGTGTGGTCGCGTTCGAGGATGAGGACGTACGAGAACAGGCCCGCCCGGCGGCCGGTCAGCCGTTCGTGCGCGGCGAGGACCTCGCCGCTTTGCGTTTCGACCAGGAGCTGCGAGGTGGATCCGTCGGCGGTGACGGCGAACGTCAGGCCGGTGCTCTGGCTGCGGTAGGTGATGCCGGTGATGCCGGGGATGTCGGCGAGGACGCGCAGGCTCGTCGCCCGCTGGGCCTGGTCGAGGTATTGGCTGCTCACGAGCGCGACGACGCCGCTGATGAGCAGCCGGGATAGGCGAGGTCGGCGGCCAGCTCTCGGGGCGCTACCGGCCAGCACGTCCGCGTCTTTCAGGAGTGCGTTGAGCAGGTTCACCGCCAAGCCGGTGGGGATCGTCGAGCGGAGCATCACGGTGTCGGGGGTTCCTTCCTCGTGTTTAGCGGTAGGTGGCGGTGGCGAGGTCGCCGACTGCGGCGTTGACGGCGGTAGTGATGTCGCGGACGGGCCGGTGGTGTTGGTCGGCGATGGCGCGCAGTTGGGCGGCGACGGTGGTGGTGTCGTCGTGGAGATAGAGGTGACCGGTGAGGTTGAGGGCGACGACGAGTCCGGCGAGGGCGGCGGTGTGGTTGTCGGGTTGTTCGCGGCCGTCGGCGAGGTAGCGCAGGCGAGCGCGCGCGATGACGGGCCACCGCTGGTGGGTGGGCAGGTAGGTGTCGGCGCGGATCAGTCCGCCGAGTCGGCGGTGGCTGGTGTGGCGGAGGATTCCTGCGGCGTGCAGGCCGGCGCGGGTGCGTTCGTAGAGGTCGTCGGCGAATCCGCGCAGCCAGTGGCGCAGTGGTGGGGCGGGCCGGGTGTGGCGCAGGCTGGTGAGGGCGGCATCGGTGATGAGGTCGCCGACGGGCCGGTCGATGTGCAGCCGAACCCGCTGCTCGCCGACCGGATGGCCGATGCCGTCGAGGGTGGTGCGGCCGGTGAGGACGAGGTCGATGAGGACGGCGCCGGCGAGACCGAGGGCCAGGGCTTGGCGGTGGATGTGGGGTTGGCCGGTGTCGTCGTTGTGGGCGAGCAGGTACAGCTCGTCGCGTAGCGGCAGCCTGGGCACCGGCGTGGTCATGGCTGCCCCTGGGTGAGGCTGCGGAGCCGGGCGTGGGCGTCTGCGTAGGCGGGCTGCGGCTGGGGGAGGTGGGCTTTGTCGATGGCGGCGAGGATTGTGTAGTTGGGGTCGCAGACGTTGCCGATCGGTGCCCGGCCGGCTTGGGAGATGAGCTGGTAGGCGTCGAGGGTGTCCAGGCGGCAGAGGTCGGCGGTCCAGGTGGTGAGGTCGTGGTGGGCGATGCGGTAGGCGTCCTCGAGTGGTCGGGCGCAGCCGATGGACATGATTGCGGTGTCGGTTTCCAGCCGCGGCCACGCGGTGGGAAGGCCGCCCTTGATGACCTCGACGGCGAGGGTGGTGATGGTGGCGATCTCCACCGCGACACCGCACGCTTCACCCTCGCCTTGGCGGGCGTGTCCGTCACCGAGGGCGAGGAGCGCGCCGTGGACGTTGACGCCGAGGTAGAGGGTGGTTCCGGCGCGCAGTTGCGGGGTGTCGAGGTTCCCGCCGTAGTAGTCCGGGACGATCGTGGCGCGGGTTTCCATCGCGGTGGGGGCGACGCCGATCGTGCCGATCATCGGATCCAGCGGCAGTTCAACGCTGTGGTCGCTGGTGGTGGCGCAGTACCGCACGGTTCCGGCGGCGGGGTCGATGTCGTAGACCCAGACGCGCTCGTCGAGCGGTGGTTGGAGGGTCGCGGTGTGCCCGGTGGAGGTCAGCGCCCCGAAGTACGGGAAGGTCGCGGACACACCCCAGTCCCGGGCCGGGACGATCGAGGCGATGTGGACGGCGAGGGTGTCGCCGGGTTCGGCGTCCTCAACGAAGAACGGCCCCGACACCGGATTTAGATACGGCATCGCGCACACCTGCGACGGCAGGTCCGCCGGACCGCGCACCCGGCCGCCGAAGCAGTCCTCGGTGTGCACGGTGAACACGTCACCGGAGCGCACATGCGCTACCGGGATCCGCCCGCCGAAGGTGTAGGCCAACTCGTCACGCGCCGGCCGATACGTGAAGTGACTTCCGGAAGACACCGTGGTCACACCCGCTCCAAGTCACGAGCGGACCGCTGCACTGGCGCCAGGCCGGACAGCGACGGGCGGCGGCCGGACAGGTAGAGGCCAGCGAGCACGACCATGCCGAGGGCGAGCCAGGCCAGGCCGAGGCGCTGCGCGGCGATGTTCGCGTTGACTACTACGTAGGCGAGGATCGCGAACCCGATGGCGGGCGTGACGAGGTGTGCCCACCAGTTGCGGCTGTGCTGGCGGATGAGGTGGTGCGCGACGACGGAGATGTGCAGGACGAGGAACGCGACCATCGCCCCGAAGTTGATCAGTGATGACAGCAGGGTGATCCCGTCGGCGCGGGTGGCCATGTACAGGCCCAGCGTGAGGGACACGGCGCCGGTGAGCAGGGTCGCGTTGATCGGCACGTTCCGGCGTACCGACACCTTCGCCAGAAAGGCCGGGAGTTGCCGGTCGCGGGCCATCGCGTACAACAGCCGGGACGTCGCGACCTGCGCGACCATCGAGTTCGGCAACCCCCACGCCATGGCCGTCGCCACCGCGCACAGCGTCGCCAGCCAGCCGCCGCCGGCCACCGCGGCAGCATCGTAGAAAGCGGTGCCGTTCGGATCACCCTGCGCCAGGAGCACGCCCGGATCGGGGACGAGCATCGCCGCCAGCCACGTCTGCGCGATGAACAACACCCCCGCCAGGATTAGGACAGCGGCCATCGCCCGGCCGATCTGCCGGGAACCGCCCCGGGTCTCCTCGGCCAGCATGCTGATGCCGTCGAAGCCCAGGAAACTGAGGACGGCGATCGACACCGCCCCCGCCACCACCGACCAGGTGAAGGTGTCGGCGTTGTAGAACGCATCCCAGCTGAACCGGCCCCTGCCCGAGGCGAGGGCCCAGCAGGCGACGGCCAGGAAGATCGCCAGGACGATCAACTCGCCGACGAGCATCACCCGAGTCACCACGGCGGTCATGCGGATGCCGACCGAATTGACGACCGTGTTGACCGCGACGAATCCCAGCAGCCACAGCCACACCGGCACCGCCGGCACGGTGGTGTGCATCGCCACCGAGGCCACCAGATACAGCAAGCCCGGCACGAGGACGTAGTCCAGCAGGATCACCCAACCGGCGAGGAAACCGACCGGCGCGTTGATGCCCCTACCCGCGTAGTTGTAGACGCTGCCCGACATGGGGAACGCCTTCACCATCTGCGCGTACGAGAACGCGGTGAAAACGAGGGCCACCACACCGACCGCGTATGCCAGGGCCACCATCCCGCCGGAGCCGGCGTACACGCTGCCGAAGATCGCCATCGGGGCGATCGGCACCATGTACACCAAGCCGTACGCGACCAAGTCCCGGAACCGCAGCCTCCGGGCCAAATCTTGGCGGTAGCCGTAGCGCGCCAATTCATCCTGTGGCTGCATTGGACCCTTCCATCAAAGTCGTAATGGGCACCGGGACATCAATCACCGTGCCACCCGTGAAACGCTTATCGCTCCGAATGGTGGCTCGCCCTGAACGGCTTGGTCGATACCGCAGATGCGGACAAGGATTGTTGTCCGCATCGACGCTGCCTCGAGAGCCGACACGAGAGGGCGGGTACGTAACAAGGAGGCATCCAGCGGCAGGGACACACCGCTCGGGCGTAGAGTCGGTCGTCTGAGCACTCGCGGCGCCTGCAGGACCCAGACCAGCCGCTGCCTTTGCCGACGTCCGGACGACCGGTTGAGGAGCCTGCCGTCGTCCGGCCGCTGGATGGTCGTTCGAGGAGGACATGTGAGGGTGGCGGCGCACAGGACCGCCGAACTATCGGTTGACGACGCAGTCCGCGCCTCGGTCAGCTACGACCAGCTACGTAGCGGTGAAGATGGCCTTTATTGGCTGGAGACTCGCCCCGGAGCGGACCGGGGTACTACGGTGACACGCTGGCGGGCAAGCGATGGCAAGCGTGACGTCAGTCCGAGGAACTTCGATGTCGCCAGCGAAGTGCATGCGTACGGAGGCGGATCGTTCGCTGTTGCCGCGGAGACGTTGTGGTGCGTCGCTGGAGACGGCCTGTACCGGAGCCACCCTTGTAGCAATGAACCCGAACCGGTCAGCCGCGGGTGCTTCGGCGACTTAACGATCGGCGACGGCGAGTTGCTGGCTGTACGGGAGTCGGAGCATGGTGACCAGCTCGTCGCTGTGTCGTTCACTGGCGCCTCGCAGATGCGGACTCTCGTCTCGTCCCCAGGGTTTCTCGGCGCCCCTCGGCCAGGCTCTGGTCGGTTGGCTTGGACCGCTTGGAGTGAGCGCGACATGCCTTGGGATTCCTGCGAGGTGTGGACCGCCTCCTACTCAGGGCACGGTGGGGTCGAGAACCCCGTGAAGCTGGCCGGTGGTCCAGAGGAATCGGCGGTGGAGCCGCAGTGGGGGCCCGACGGGGCGTTGTACTTCGTGTCGGACCGCAGCGGCTGGTGGAACCTCTACCGATGGAACGGCCTTGAGGTGAAAGCTGTGGCGTCGATCGCGGGTGAGTGCGCCGCGGAGCCGTGGGAGTTGGGTTACGCGTCGTACGGCTTCCTCGACGATGGTCGCATTGTCTTGGTGGTGCAGGAGGGGCCGCGACACCGCCTTATCGTCATCGAGCCCGACGGCACTGTCTGCCCGGTCGACCTGCCGTACACGTCGATCAAGCCGTACCTCGCCTCCCGCGGGACGACGGTGGCGTTGATCGGATCATCGCCGACCGTAGCTCCACAGGTCGCGCTTGTAGACCTGGCTGAGGCTGACCCCCAGGTGAAGGTGCTTGCCAGGCCGGAGCACGCCGCACTCGACCGCGCGCGAGTATCGACCCCAACGGAGCTGCGCGTCCGAGTGGCCAGTGGGCGGGAGGTCCTTGCCCTGGTGTATCCGCCGACGGGCTCGGCGGCGGACTGGCGGGCGCCGGTGATCGTCCGGGCGCATCCCGGGCCGACCGCGTCCTGCCTGCTGCGCCTGGACTGGCAGGCACAGTTCTTCACCAGCCGCGGGTTCGCCGTTGTTGATGTCGACTACCTGGGTAGCACCGGGTACGGCCGCGCGTTCCGGGAATCGCTTTACGGTCGGTGGGGCCTGGACGATGTCGGCGACTGCTCTGCGGTGGCGGTTCATCTGCTGTCGACGGGACGGGCGGTGCCGGGGCAGGTGTTCATCCGTGGTGCCAGCGCCGGCGGCTACACCGCGTTGCATGCGGTGGCCCAGGACGGCCCGTTCGCCGCTGCCACGGTCGTGTCGGCGATCGTGGATCCTGACCGGTGGGCGCAGACGGTGCCCCGGTTCCAGCGGGCGCACGCGATGCGGCTGCGAGGTGGTGCCGGGCGGGTCCGTGCCGCTGCTGTCCAACGGCCGGTGCTGCTCATTCATGGCACCGCCGACGAGGTGGCCGTGGTCGAGGATGTCCGCGAACTCGCCGACGAGTTGACGTCTCTCGGCATGGCACCTGAGGTGTTGCTTTTTGCCGATGTCGGCCACTATGTGGCGTCGTCCCGTCGAGCGGGCGCGGCGCTGGAGGCGGAGCTGGGTCACTACCGCTCGGTGATGGCGGATGCGGCCGACGACTAACGGGGGCTACACGGCCGCCAGCGGTAGTCGGTGACGCACGTACTCGCCGAACTCGCGGACCTCCGGCTCGCACCGGTAGGGCTCGAGGTCGGCCTGCACCTCGACGATGCGCTGCAGGCAGCGGTGTGAGGTGGTTCGTGCGGCGTGGTCGACTGCCTCGCGTGCGGTGGCGCAGGCTTCGTCGATGCGGCCGGCGGCGGCCAGCGACGAGGCCAGGAGCGCGGTGTCGATGGCGAGTCGCCGGACGTGGGTGGGGCTCAGGGCGGTGAGGGCTTCGCCCAGGTGCCGCTGGGTGTGCTGCGGTCGGCCCAGGTCGTGGAAGCAGTGGGCAATCTCGTCGGCGAGGTACGCCGCATCGAAGTATCCGATCCACGCCGGCTCGTCCTCGGGCTTGGCACGGGCCAGTTGCCTTTCCGCGACGTCGAGGTGGGCCAGGCAGTCGCCTTCGCGTCCAAGGCGGGCGTGGGTGCGCGCCACCACCGCGTGCAGCGCGGCTGCCACGGCGGGCGTCGCCTGGGTCTCGCTTCCTCTCACCGCCGTCAGCGCCATCCTGCGCGCCGGCTCGGGATGGCCGCAGTGCAGCGCGAGATGGCCGATGTTCACGGCGAGCAGATAGCTGCCGTACAGGCGGTCGTCGGCGGCTTCCGTCAGACGTAGGGCGCGAAGGTAGCGGCGCTGGGCGAGGCCATGGGCACCGGTGTCGACCGCCTGGTACCCGCAGAGCTCGAAGAATCCCGCCGCCAGCGTGTACAGGTGCCGACCGACAGTCTCCGAGGTGGGAGAGTTCGCCAACAGCCGGTTCAGCTCGCGTTCGACATACCGCTGCACCTGGGCGTGGACTCGTCCGGCCCCGTGGGTGTGATCCAACTGGCGGAACATTGCTAGGACGGTCTCAGCGGAGTCGAGATCCTCTTCGCAGACCTGATCGGGCGCGTTGGGTCGGGCGGCCACGGGTAGATGGGGTCCCCCTGAGGCGTTCAGCCAGTCCAGTGCGGCGCGGTCAAGAACGCCGGGTTGGAAGGGGACACGGACGACCATGTCCGCCACCCCGGGCGTCTCCTCCGCTTGGGCGGTCAACAGGGTGCTGTCGTTGGTAGGACCGCTCGGGGAGGTTGTCCGCGTGCGCTCGCTGGCGCGACTTGCCTCGAGAAGCGGTAGCAGGCGGACCAAGGCTCCTCCAGCCGCCAACGTCCTGTCGCAGGCTTCAACGAATTCCTGGGACGGGAAACGGTCCGCTGTCTCCACCCGACGCACCAGGTCAGCGCTGAATCGGATCATCGCGCCGAGTCGCGCCTGCGAGAGGCTGGCCCGCTCCCGCAACCGACGCAGCTCAGCACCGAAGAAGTGGCGCTCAGACAGGGACGGCTGGAGCATCCGCGGGGTCTGGCCCATAGCACCGCCTCCTCTGGCTGTTCACACCATCAATGCGATGAGCAGCATAGATATCGCGTACATAGGGTCACTCAGTGTTCAGCCCGGCGCAACCAAGAACACCAAGGTCCATAGATGCAGGAGTGCGATCGGTCGCGAAGATGCGGACAATCGCTTCGTCCGCATGCTCGGCATTCACTTCACCGACCCGACGGGCCAGTGTGGAGATTAGCCTTGCTACTCATCAGATCCGCCTCTGACTCGAACGAGCCGCGGAGGTTGCAGCGCAGCAGGAATCCGCTTCGCCGCCGTGATCTTGATGGACCTTGGCTACGTTCTCGGCCTACCACCCGCACGAGCTTTCATGCGAATGGACATCCGTGCATGCCGTTGGACCTCCCCCGCGACAGCAGTACGCAGCCTTCGACCAGCACACATCGACCTCAGACTTCCACATGACTTGGCGAGTCCCAGTCCCCAGCGGCTTGACGCTCTGTTGAGCACAAGAAAGGGCCTGCGTTACCCGTTGAACCGGGCGACGACGGGGGCGTGGTCTGGTACGACGGCCTTCTCCCGGCTGCGGGTGGAGGCGCCGATGGAGGTGATGTCGTCGACGAGGGAGTCGATGGTGATCAGGCGGAGTTGGAGGTCGCGGGTTGCCAGGATGTGGTCGATGAGTTCGCCGTTGCCTTGGTAGATGCGGGAGTATGCGCGGGTTGGGGGTAGGCGTCGTCCGAGGTTGTACAGCCGGACGGTGTCGCCTTTGTCGGGGCGGTTGACGTCTCCGTCAGCGGGGCCTTCGAGTAGGACGGTGGTGATGGCGTCGGGGCTGTCGTTGAGGTCGCCGCAGAGGATGGTCGGCGTGCCTGGTTGGCCGTTCACGGCGGCTGCGGTGAGGGTTTCGTTGAGGTGTACGCGAAGGGCGACGGCTTCGGCGGTGCGTCGCAGGAGGGCGTAGCCGGCGCCGCGGGCGCGTTCGTCTTCGTTGAGGGGGTAGCGTCGCCCGCCGGGGTAGGTGAGCAGTTTGCTTTTCAGGTGCGCGGTCAGCAAGCGCAGCCCGGCGCCGCCGCAATCGACGTGCACTTGAAGCGCCCCGCGTCCCATGTGGGTGAGGGTGTCGCCGTTGACGTCGGGGACCGCGGGCAGCCCGGAGGGCGGCAGCGCGATGATCTGCGCTTCCTCGGTGAGGGGATGTCGGGCGAGGACGGCGACGCGGATGCCGCGGCTGTCCGAGTGGGAGGACACGACGGCCTGCCACGGCTCACCGAGAACGGCCCGCAGGTCCTGGGCGGCCCGGAGGCTGCCAATTTCTTGCAGGGCGACGACGTCGGCGCCGGTGTCGGCGATCAGAGAGGCGAGGTAGGTGAGCTTCGTGGCGTAGGTGTCGGCCGCCGCCGTGTCGGCGTCGGGTGGGAACAGGTTCTCGACGTTCCATGTCATTACGATCAGGTTGTTGGCCACCGTCGCTCCCGGAGTTGCAGGTGTCGTGCCAGCCTGAGAGTGGCACTCTAGGACGCCGGTTCGTGGCCGATCGCCGGTTCGTCGTCATGTCGACAGCCGAGGTCGGCTGCGGGGCAGCGGCCAGGCGAGCCCGCCCAGTGTGGCGGTGCGGACGGTTGGTGGCTGTGATCAGTGTTCGCGAGGGCCTCCCCAACTCTTCACAGTGGTGACTGTCGATGGACATGATGGGGCGAGATGGTCGCTAGCCACGACGGTTGCCCGAGGAGGCCCTCATGCGACTCACCCGACAACTCACCACATCCGCGTTGGCGCGGCGTGCCCTGACCGGCGCAGCGGCCGTGATGCTCGCCGGCGCCGGCCTGGTCGCCGCCGACGCCACGGTGGCTTCGGCGACACCTCCCGGGATTCCGTCCAAGGCGAGCGCCCAGTCGCAGCTCAACGCTTTGACGGTGAAGAGCGAGGGGTCGACGAGTGGGTACTCGCGGGATTTGTTCCCGCACTGGATCACCATCAGCGGCGCCTGCAACACCCGCGAGACGGTCCTCAAGCGCGACGGCACGTCCGTGGTCACCGACAGCAGCTGCGCGGCGACCTCGGGCCGCTGGTACAGCCCGTACGACGGCGCGACCTGGACCGCCGCCTCCGACGTCGACATCGACCACGTCGTGCCCCTCGCCGAGGCGTGGCGCTCGGGTGCCAGCGGCTGGACCACCAGCCGGCGGCAGAGCTTCGCCAACGACCTGACCCGCCCGCAGCTGATCGCTGTCACCGACAACGTCAACCAGGCCAAGGGTGACCAGGACCCGTCGACGTGGCAGCCGCCGCTGTCGTCGTACCGGTGCACCTACAGCAAAATGTGGATCACCGTGAAGTACAACTGGGGGCTGAGCCTGCAGTCGTCCGAGAAGTCCGCCCTGCAGAGCATGCTGAACGCCTGCAGCTCCTGACGCCAAAGGAGTCCGCGCGCTCACAGCCCCACACGTCGCCGCCGGGCGGACTGCGACTGAAAGCAAGTGCGGGCTTCCGAAACGAGGCAGCTGATCACCGGATGCCAGTGACGCTGTCATCGGGCGGCAAGCTCAACCCCCGGGCTTGCCGCCTCCACGCCGACACTGGCAGCTGTGACGACAACGGCGGTGGAGCGAGCCATATGATGACCCCATCCGGCCGGCTGAGTGGCTGCCGGTCAATAGCGTTGGATCTATGGGGTGAGAGGGCGTAGCCCGGCGGGGATCTAAGGGAGGGGCGTATGGAACCGTGGTCCGTGGCGCAGGTGGATCAATGGCTTGACTGGGTGCACGACCGCCACGACGAGTTCGACTACCGCTACATCTACTTCGCGTACCTGGCGGCTCGTGCTCCTGATCCGCGTGACGACGAGATCACCCTGACTGTTGAGCCCGACGGTGGTGTCGTGTTGCAAGCGGGCACCGACGACCGTGGACTGCGCCTGGCGAACGACGACGAGCGGACCCAGTTCGCCGATCACTTGCAGCGGCGGTACTGCGGCGACCGATACCCGAGCATGCATGAGTGGGAGCAGGCCCGGCATGCGGACTTCCGAGAAGAAGCCCAGTGGCGGTACGGACGGTAATGGGCTCTCCCATATCCCACCAGCGCGGGTCGGTGGTGGGGATGCCGCCGCAGTTCCTGTGACGTGACGGTGCTGGCCTGCAGCACTGTGCAGGCCAAGTGGTCAGCAATCCGGTCGCATGAGCCGAGCGTCGCCTGCAGACAGGCCCCGCCTTCACCGGTGACGCTTGGCGAGTCTTCCTGGTCGCTCGCTTGCGGGCGGCGTCAACAGCTCGGCGATCGCCGCGATTGCGGACGGCATCAGGCGGTAATAGGCCCAGACTCTTCCAGCAGCTGCTCGTGCTCTGGGCGCTTGCCGCCACCGACGTGGTTTCCACGCTGCGCCGTCGCCCCTGACACACGAACCGAATCCAACGACATCGTCAGCCCTTTTGCCGCTCGCTACCTGGGTGCCAGTTGCAGATCATCGCTGATGGCAACCATGAATGCCCAGGTGCCGTCGCCCCACCGATACGAACCCTCATGCCTACGAGCAGCGTGTCACGATGAACCGTCCACCGATGCTGACCGCTAACCTCCTATATGCCCAACTGGTCGGGTTCGTCGGGAGGAGCGCTCAAGATCCACGAAGCGTCATCGTCAAGCTGTCGACGAGATCTTGCTCGGCGACTGGGGTCATCTTGTTCAGTGCGCTGGTCGAGAGTTCGATCCGGTTGCCGTCCTGCGATGTAATCACTATGCGTGCGCCTGGGCGGGCGTGGATCCATGACATGAGGGCTCGGACGAATGGGAAAACTGACGCGGGAGCCAACGCGACCGCGATCGTGTCGGAGAGCGAGCCTATGGCACCCGGGTCGAGTGCCGGCTTGGTAAGGCGTAGCTCGGCACTCAGCGCGGGCTCTTGCCGAAGCCACCCAGCAAGTGACCGAGCTTCGGCAGAATCGCCGCCAAGCATCGTGAGCGCGATCTCCGTCTCCACGGATGAAGCGCCGTGCTGGAGGCGGTCGCCCGGTTCCCACAACGCAGCTAGGTCACGGAGAATGCTCCGGCATCGTGGATGGTTGGGGCCAAGAACCCGCTCGGAAATTTCCAGCGCCTGCCGGTATAGCTCCCGTGCTCCATCGACGTCGCCGCGCTCACGCCGCACCCCGGCTAGGTTGGTCATCGACGCCAGGGTGCTCGGATGCTCGTGCCCGAGAACACGCCGCGAATCCGTGACCACCTGTTCGTACATGCGCCGGGCGTCGGAGAGGTGGCCAGTGCTCCGGAGGACACCGGCGAGGTTGTGCATCGACGACAGCGTGTTTGGATGCTCCGGCCCATACAGCCGGATCCGGAGCGCGAGCGTCTGCTCGTAAAGGTTTTTCGCACTTTCGAGATCGCCGCGGTCTCGAAGCGCGCCTGCGAGGTTATTCATCGAAGACAGCGTGGTGGGATGTTCCGGGCCAAGCACCCGGCCCGCGCGCGCGTAGGTTTCCCTATGCAGGCGTTCGGCGGCCTCGAGGTCACCTTGGTTCTGCAGTACGACCGCAAGGTTGTTCATCGAGGCGAGAGTTTGCGGGTGATCATCGCCGAGCAACAGCCGACGTCGGTTCAGCACTTCGCGGTAGATGCGCACCGCCTCCATGCTTAACGATCGCAGCTGCCCATCGTCCTCATCGATAAGCTGTCGAGGTGTTCGCTCATACTTGGCCCGCAGCGCGTCGCCGAGGTTGGACAACGCCGTCAGGTATTCCGGCTGATCCGGCCGCAGCCGGTTCACTGCGGTCCGGAGCACTGCCATTGCCCGGTCGACGTCCGCTTCGTGGTCCGACTGATTGTGCCGAAGCAGCAGTGCGACGCCCAGGTTCGTCAGCGCCGCGACCTCATGGTCCGTCTCCGGTAGCTGCTCGACAGCGATGCCGAGCACCTGGATCGCCTGGTCTACATCTTCCGCCCGGCCAGCAAGTTCGTAAAGGCGAAGGTGAACGGCGCCGAGGTTTGTCAACGCTGGCACCCGCCGCCGGTCGCCCTCCGGTAGTCCGTTTACTGCGGCTCGCAACACCTGAGCCGCCTCCTGGACGTCGTCGGCGCGTCGGGCTAGCTCGTAACGACGAAGCAGCGCAGCACCCAGATTCGTGGAAGCCGCGTTCCACTCCGGCGTTCCGGGTTTTAGGTGCGCCAAGGTGTTACGGAGCACGGTAACGATCTTGTCGAGGTCCTCGCCGTGCCCTGTTCGACCAAAGTCGTCCCACGCTTCCTGGGCCTCGCGGAACGGCATTCGCTGCGAGTGATTCTCTTTGCTACTCATCCGGCTGCTCCTCGCGCAGTTCCCTGATCCATGACAGCGCGATGTCCGGTGTGGTGATGAAGTCGACTGTGCGGGAGTCGGCGTTCCATCGCACCACCACGTTTTTCGCGTTTACTGAGTCTGTCGAGTTGACGGATCGCGGGGGCACCAGGCCATCGTCGGCGACGGTAATGCTGGGACGCTGGCCGAAGGCCTCGACGAGGTGCCGTTTCAAAGTGGGAAACGTCAGGTTGTCGGTCTGCGCCGCGTGCAGGATGGAGAAATGGTCTCCCGGCAGGGTTTCAGCGTCCGGGAAAACGCTCTGCGCCGAGGCGCGGGTGACGACCCGGTCGCTGCGCCCGGCGTAGACCCGGAAGGGGATCCGGCACTCCCGGGCGGACACGGTGTCGGCGTAGACGACCTGCCGCAGCACCGTGCGGCGCGCGTCAGTCACGTCCGAGCTCAGGACCTGTAGGTCGCGGGCCTGGGCGTGGCGGCCGAAGCCGGCCATCTTCCGAATGGACCGGCTGAACTCGGAGCCCTCGTTCGGGCAGGCCAGCATCAGGACAAGCTTGACCGATGCAAGTTCCCGCCCGTAGCCCTCGTTCAGCATCCAGGCGAGGAACCGCTGCAGGATGAGGCCGCCCTGGCTGTGTGTGACGATCGCGGTGTCACGCCCAGACACCGTCGCCACGAGGTAGTTGCGCAGGGACTGTGCCACGTCGTTGTAGTCGGGAATGCGAGTGGCAGCGAACGGCATCGCCAGCTTCGGCGACTCGTACCGGAACCGGTGGACGCGCAGGCCCCGAAGATCCAGGTCGGCTTGCACCCGCTCGGCCACCTGGTCCCAAGTGGCGGGCGACGACCAGAAACCGTGGATGAGCACCAGGTCCGCGTCGATCAATGACGTCTCCGTAGCACGCTATTGGATGCCCATTCACGTAACGCGCTCGAATACTAACCGGCAAGGGAAGGCAGCAGGGAGAGGGTGGGCCATTCTGTCCCGCGTCGCTCGGCAGGTGCGTGTCCTGCCGATCTTGTAGTGGTTCATCGTTGACGACGGGCCGGTGCGTGTCGCGGTGAGTTGACCTACGAGGTGTCACCAGCCGATGTGCCTCGGTCGATCGGGATCAGGGTGCCATCCAGGATCGCATACGCGAGCCGGGCGATGCGCCGCATGGCCTCGTTCAGGTCCTCGGCGTGCGTGGCGAGCAGGTCGCTGGCTTCTCGGACGTGCCGCCAAGCCGTGGTGACGCTGACCTCGAAGCCGCAGGCCAGACGGGCGATGGCTTCACCGTTACGCAGATGGGCCAGGGCGAGCAAGGCCTGCCGGCCGGCATCAAGACGTCGCCGCCGGCCGCGGCGGCGGGTGCGTTTGGCGCGGATGAGGTCGGCCAGGTGGTTCAGGGTGCGGTTGGACAGCGCGACCGCAGACGGGTAGGACAGCACAGCGAGGCTCCCGGTTGGGGCATCGGATCTTGGTCGACTGCTGTCTTACCGGGAGTTTCGCCCTATGTCGACACATGCTTCCCGCCGCCCATCGTGGCCAGGCCCATCACGATGAAAGCCGTCACCGGCATCGGCTACGCGTGGTTCAATCGCGACCGCGGCGACGACTACGACGGCGGCTACGAAGAAGTCTGGTACGAGGAAGAGTGGCACTACGAGGAACACTGACGCGACGACTGAGCCCGCCGGGGCTTCACCCGCAGCGATCCTCGGCGCCCGAGCTTCCGTCGCGCGATGTGGTGCCACAGTTGGCTATCGTCGCTGCATCCTCTGAGCATCCAAAGGCGGTAGCATGGTGCAGGGTGACCAGGGCAGTGCGCGGAGCCTCGACGATGTCTTTCCTGTGATCTCAAGCTGGGTCAGCGGTGCGCTAAGCGACTTCCGTGCGAGGGACCTGGACCTCTTGGAGTACTCCGTCGGCGAGTGGTCCTGCGCCTTCCGAATTGCTGTCTACCTCGAGCAGCGCGTTGATCCAGCCTGGCGTGTTGACATCGAGTACGACAGGCAGGGCGTTCGCGGTCAGCAGAAGAGGCGAGGGCTAGACTCCAACGCCTCGACGATGCGGCCGGACATTGCAATCCATCGGCGCGGGTCGGAGGATATCAGAGACAACCTACTGCTCCTGGAGATCAAGAGGATTTGGACGCCTGGTGGTGATCCTGACGACCTTGCCAAGGTTCGCCGAGCTGTTTCCGGCGAACTCGAGTTTCAGTACCAGTTTGCGGCAGCCATTGGTCTGGGCGACTCGGGGTCCCGTTTCAATCCGACATGGACGCTGATGACAGCCGGTGGTGTGATGCTAGTCGATGAGAAGCGCATCCTGGCTTGAGCAGATTAGGGCAACGGACCAGGTTGTTCTCGTTGAGGTGATGCAAGCGCCATCTCGGGTGCCAAGTAGGATCCCCGCCCGGTGCTGGGACGACCTACTCAGGCTAAAGGTCAAATTAGGGGTGGCAAGCGTGGCGGCGGTCAGACCTGGCTGGGTCCTGTGTGGGCCCCCTTCTACCCCCTGAGTTCCCCCCCCCCCCGCTTTGTTGGAGCGGTGGTTACACTTCAGGCAAGTGACGACAAGCCTGCTTCGGCTACTTTCCGTAACAAGGGGTTTTGACAACCAATGACAAGCCCTGAGGGACTCGACAAGAGGTTGTCGTGGGATCAAGTCCCTCTTGCTAGTGGTCTACGAGATAGCTAGACGTCCTGGTTTACGCCTTCATCACGTTGTACGAAGTCGTGGTGCAAATCGATGGTGCCGTCTGCATCGATCGAAAGCGCAACCCAGGTGCGGGCGGTCGCGGGTGCCGATGCCGGTAGACGGACCCGGATTGGCCCACGGTCGGTGGGGACGGAGAGAGATGGATGAGCGCCGGCCAGGACGGCGTCCGAGGTATACACCTGAACTTCGACATGAACGGGCGGGTGGCTTCCGTCTCTACCCTGTCTGACGATCATCCTCTCCGGCTCTCGGCCGTCGAGCACGTCTTCCACGAGTTCCACATGCTCGCTGACCTTCTGCGCGTGGTAGACATGCTCCTCGCCGTCGCCTGTGGCGATGTAGGCGTGAAGGTCCAGGTCCGGAACTTCCGGATTCCAGGAGAGTTCGAGGGTTGCTTGCGGGGCGGTGAGCTTCGGTTTTGGCGGCGGCAGTGCTGCCGTCACCTCCTGCCGGAAGCTGCTGGAGCCGGCAGCGCCCGGGTGCACATAGCCGTGCACATGTGTCCGATGCCGCCGACTCTTGGGAACGTAGGTGATGGCGGAGGGGCTTACCGGACCGTATGCGGCCAAGATGACGACCGCCTTTGGCAGGCCTCCGCTGTAGTCGGCCAAAGCCTGCCCAGGGTTCTTGGCAGCTGGCCTTAGGTACTGTTTCGCCTCGACCGCGAGCAGCGTGTCCCGCTGCGTATCGCGGCCTGCGAGGAACCTGTAGTCGGGCTGGATGCCGTTCTTACGTGAGGCACCGATCGGCTTGTGGTACGGCGACCGTAGCTCGGCCCAAAGTTCGGTGGGACCGGCAATGCTGTCCATGTCCGCCACCGGAGTGGCCCGGAATGGGAAAGCCAGTACGCCGTCGTGGACGCGGAATGTCAATCGGTCGGGAAGTGCCTTGTCGAACTCGGTCACCAGCCACGCCGAGTAAAATTCATGTCGCTTACCCCAGATCGGTAAGGCAAGTACTGTCTCGACAGCCTCGAATACCACCTCTGCCTCAACCTGGCGCCAATCGAGGTTGTCGAGCCAATCGCGTAGCCTGTCAGCGACCCCCGCCCCATGCGACTGATCCTTTGCGGCCCTCGCTACCTCGGTGTGCAGAGCGAGTAGCCGAGGGGGAAGCCAGTTCTCGGCGTCACTGCTTCGGACAACTTCGGCGTCAGCCGGCAGTGGGTCGAAGCCACTGGGCCAGAGCGAGGGGCGGTCAGGGGCCAACGACCGAGCTCGATCTAGGTACGCACGCAGCACAGCCATGACATCAGTAACCGCCTCGTCGAGCGCGGCGTTGCCGGTCTGCGCTGGTGCGGGCAGGTCATCTGGCCAAGCCCCTGCCGCGTAGGCGTCGGCCCACGCTGCCAACTCCGACGGCAGGTCGCTGGCCGGAACCCAGAAGGGGAAACTCCATAGCTGGTCGTGTGTGATCTCGAGGCGCAGCACCGACTGGATTCTGGTCTGGGTCACCCGCACCTGGTCGCGGAACGCGGACAGCAAGACGTCAAGCTGGTCGCCCTCGGAGAACTCGTACACGATCCGCAGGCTGTCGCTGGTCGCGCTGGTCGCCGCGATCCGCTCATACAGCCTGAGCAAGTCGGTCAACATCATTGCGAAAGGCTGCAGGTCACGCAGCAGTACGCGTACGAGAGCCGCAGCCGGTAGATCTAGCCCGTCGAGCTCTTGGGCTACATCACGTCTCGGGCGCAAGCCGAACTCGGCCCTGATGCTCTGAACGAGATCTGTGTCGTAGTCATGCGGACGCAGATGCCCCAGGTCACAAAGGCGTCTCCACAGAGCAGCCGCAGAATCGACACGATCCACAATGGCAGACTAAGGTGGTTCCTCGTCACCGGACATCCCGCGGTTGGCGGATAGACGGGGTCTGTGGATCTAAAGGTGTTTCCGGCCTGACCTGCCGGGCGTTGTGCCTGGTGAGGAGGGTGCCGTGATGACCGCGACACTGAACGACCAGACCGGACGCAGGAAGCGGCCCGAGCCGTCGGCGGAGGCGAAGGCCGCCGCCGAGCTCGTCCGGGCAGCCAAGGAACAAGGGCTGTCCCTGACCGGTCCGGACGGGCTGCTGAAGCAGCTGACCAAGACGGTCCTGGAGACCGCGCTAAACGAGGAGATGACCGAGCACCTCGGCTATGAAAAGCACGACCAGGCCGGTGTTGGTTCGGGCAACATCCGCAACGGCACCCGTCCGAAGACCGTCTTGACCGAGGCCAACGGGCCGGTGCAGATCGACGTGCCGCGGGACAGGGCAGGCATCTTTGAGCCGCAGATCGTGCGCAAGCGGCAGCGGCGCCTGTCAGGGGTCGACGAGGTCGTGTTGTCGCTGTATGCCAAAGGCTTGACGACCGGGGAGATCTCGGCGAAGTGCGCCGAGATCTACGGGGCTTCGGTGTCGAAGGAGACGATCTCCCGGATCACCGACAAGGTCATCGAGGAGATGACCGACTGGTCCCACCGACCTCTCGACGCCATCTACGCCCGCCGTGTTCATCGACGCCATCGTGGTCAAGGTGCGCGACGGGCAGGTCGCCAACCGGCCGTTCTACGCCGCGATCGGCGTCACCCTCGACGGGGAGAAGGACATCCTGGGCTTGTGGGCCGGCGCTGGCGGTGAGGGCGCGAAGTTCTGGATGAGCGTGCTGACCGACCTGCGTAACCGGGGCGTCAAAGACGTGTTCTTCCTCGTCTGTGACGGTCTCAAGGGCCTGCCCGAGGTCGTGACGAACGTGTGGCCCCAGACGGTGGTGCAGACCTGCGTGATCCACCTGATCCGCAACACCTTCCGGCTCACCTCCCGCAAGTACTGGGACGAGCTCAAGCGGGACATCAAGCCGATCTACACGGCCGTCAACGCCGACGCCGCCCGGGCGGCGTTCGACGACCTGGCCGACAAGTGGCGTGGCCGGTATCCGGCGGTGATCCGGCTGTGGGACAACGCCTGGGCGGAGTTCATCCCGTTCCTCGACTACGACCTGGAGATCCGCAAGGTCATCTGCTCCACGAACGCGATCGAATCGCTCAACGCCCGCTACCGGCGGGCGGTCAAGGCCCGCGGCCACTTCCCCAACGAGCAGGCCGCGTTGAAGTGTCTATACCTGGTGACCCGATCCCTGGACCCCACCGGAGCAGGCCGAACCCGATGGACGATGCGCTGGAAACCCGCGTTGAACGCCTTCGCCATCACCTTCAGCGACCGCTTCCCCGCCGCTGAAACCTACTAACCAAGATCGCCGGAAACACCGTTAGCGAGACAGGCCCGATAGACGAGGCGCAGCGGATGCGCTGCGACGGTCTGGAGGGCGTAGCCCCTGCGCGAGGAACGTGGCCTTGCCCACGAGCGTTGAGGTCGGGGACGTAGCAAATTCGCCGAGCCCGGCCCGGCCGGCCTTCCGCGGGCCAGCGGACCGCCGCACCTCAAGAGCAGCGCCAGCACGATCAGAGGTAGCGGGCAGCTGCGCTGTCGAGGCGTTCTGGTTGGGAATGGCGTTGAGCTTGCGCCGTTGCTGGACCGTTGCCGCAAAGAGCTTCTGGTCCGGGGCGGCTCGGCCGCCGGAGTGGAAGATGATGCCTTCGCCGGTCAGGACCTCGCGGCAGGTTTGGGTGATGGTGGGGTCGGCCCATCGGAAGCCGTCTGCCGGCTTGCCTGTCGCAGTCAGGACAGGTGAGCGCCGTAAGGGCATTCGGGGCATGTTGTGATGTGCTGGCCAACGCTGATGGCTGGAAGTGCGATGATTTGCGCTAGTTCCCCGTAGTTGGTCCATTCTCCTGGCGAAGTTGCGCGATTAGCTGGTGTAGGTCCGTCCAGTCTCGGGTGTGGGCTTGACAGAGGAGCTACGTACCCTTCCGCTGGAGGTGCTCTACGTCCGGTGGCGGGCACTGACCGGTAACGAGGTTGACTGGACGGCCTTCGGGCCGGGCGCTCCAGCTGAAAGCGTGGAACGCCTGACCTTCGTGGGTGTCGGATGTCCGACCTTGCTTGGTGTTCGTGCGTCCGGTCGTCGCTTCGTGTGACAGCGGGGTGTGCTGCGGTTGTCTGAGTTTTCCCTGCCGAGCAGTGCTGTCGGCGGGGAATGGGGAGTAGCACTATGGCCGCGGGCGTGTTGGGCTGGTGTTCGGTCGATGGCTGACGTTCGGGTATGGATGCGGTATGCAGGTTGGCGTGGATGCTGTGGAGAGGCTGGCCGATGGTGGCCTAGTGCGAGGAAACCTGCTGCTGGCTGATGCGTTGGAGAGTCTGCGGGAGCAGCTGAAGGAGGCTGTTGATCGGGCGCAGGGTCAGGATGTGTCGTTTGTGTGTGACAGTGTCGAGGTCCAATTGCAGGTGGTCGTTACGAATACCCGTAAGGGTGAGGCGAAGGCTGGGCTGTGGAGCGTCGTCACGGTCGGTGGTGGTGTGGATCATGCGGTCAGCGCGGCACACGTGGTGAAGCTTGTCCTGAAGCCGGAGCTCAGTAGGACTGGTGCCAAGCTCGCGATGAGCGACAATTGACGGACGCGTGATTCACGACGTGCATGCTCGGGTGGTCGAGGTGTTGCGCGCCGGCACCGGGCGGGGTTCTGGTTTCGCGGTCGCCGCCGATATGGTCCTGACCGCGGCGCACGTCGTCTCCAACGAGGCTGCGGTGCGGGTCATCGTTGGCGGGCAGGATATGCCTGGCGTTGTGGTGTGGCGTGATCCAGGACTTGACGCGGCGCTGGTGCAAGTGCCGGTCCGGCCGTGGGACGGTATTGATACACGGTGGGCCGCCGTCTCGGGTATGTATGCCGTGTCATGCACCGCAATCGGGTATCCGAGGGTGCAGAAGACTGATGACGGTACCCGGGCCGAGGAACAGATCGCTGGGTTCATCATGCCCGTGACGGGGCGGCGGATCGGCCGGTACGCGGTCAATGTTACGACTACTCAGCCGTATGACCTGCCCCTGGGCTTGTCGCCGTGGTCGGGTCTGTCCGGCGCGGCGGTGTTGACCGCCGACGGCCGTTGTGTGCTGGGTGTGCTCATCGAGGATCCGACCGGGTTTGAGGCGTCGCGTCTGGAAGCGGTGCCGGTCGCGGCTTTGCTCGACGATGCGGGCTTCGCCGGGTTGGTGGGCGCTGACCGGTCTGGGATGGTGGTGGTGACCGGCGGGCCCGGCGGCGACTGGCCCCGAGCACAGCAGGAGGGACTGCGGAGCCTGACGCCAGCCGGCGTACCAGAACGAACGGCGGTGAACGAATCGCTTCTGCGCGTCGACCAGTGGGACCCGCATCGGCTTGGTGTGCAGCCGTCCATCAAAGTGCTGGAGGCGGACCGTCACCGAACCGACCACGGCCGCGAGTTAGGGCCGCTCCCGCTGTACTTGCGCCGTCAGATCGACAGCGAGCTGCGAGACGCCGTTCGGACTGCCGCACGTTATGGTGGCCTCATCGTCTTAGTCGGCGACTCGTCCGTCGGCAAGACCCGCTCGGCTATGGAGGCGATCAGGACAGAAGTCCGTGACTGGCGGCTGCTGCGTCCCTTCTCGCCCACCGAGGTCACGGCTCTGGTCGAAGAAGGTCGGCTGCCGGAGCGCAGGACCGTCCTGTGGCTGGACGAACTCGAGCTTTTCATCGACGGCCCCGAGGCCCTCAGCCTTAATGAAATGCACCGGCTCGTCAATCCTCGCGAACCCACGATCATCATCGGTACGCTATGGCCGGAAGTGTACGAGCAGATTATGAACCGTAAGCCGCCGCCGCTACCTATGCATAACGAGAACGGTCCGACCGGCTCTGGTTCGCGGCCTTCCCACGGCGCGGGCCACCGCACCACTTTCGGCCCGAACCCGATGCGTGACCCGCATCGTAGCGCGCGGCAGATCCTTGGCACACTCGCTCGGTGCATCTTCGTGAAGACCTTCGGTGACGAGGAAAGAGCCTGGGCTCGAACATACGGTGGTTACGACCCTCGTATTCGCGTCGCCCTTGGTGATCCGAACTTCGGTGTGACGGAGATCCTCGCCGGCGCGCCGGAACTCGTGCGGCGCTGGCTTTACGGCAGTGACCTCTACGGGGCAGCCGTCATAACCGCAGCGATCGACGCGCGGCGGATCGGCATCAGGGCCCCACTGCCGCGTGGCTTCTTCGAGACGGCTGCCTTGTCGCTGGTCTCCGAGCCGGACAAAGCCCGCGCCGGCGCAGAATGGCTGGACAAGGCGATAGGCTACGCGACCCAGGCTGCCGGCGCGACGTCCGCGCTGCTACCGGTTACCGGTCAAGGCTCCGACGGCCCCGCCGCATACATCGTCGCCGACTATCTCGCCCAGTACGGGTCTCGCCTTCGTGATGCCCAGCCCATCGCCCGCGGTCTGTGGACGGCCGTAGCCGATCACATTGCCTGGGGACGGGATTTGCACCGCGCCGCTGTCGCCGCACGCCTGCGACTGCACTATCCGATAGCCGAACGGCTCTTCCACAAGGCTGCGGAGTGCGGCAGCGTGTCCGCCTACAGCGCCCTCGGCCGGCTCTACCTCGAAATGGGGCGTCCGAACGAGGCCGTAGACGTCTTTGCGATCGGGTTCTCCCAGGGCGACGTTGCGGCTGGCAGGATTCTCGGACGAGACGCGGCGGCGGTCAAGAGCTTGCTCACCCAATCCGAACCCACGGACGATGCGGACCGCCTCCGAATCGCCAAGCTGCTACGTGCCGCAGGGGTGTTCAACCAGGCCCTGGACCTGCTCGCCACGGTGTCCGAACCCCGATACGAGTTCTGGGCTCTACGCGCCACCCTTCTCCAGGACGCGGGAAAACAACAGGAAGCGCTCGATTGCCTGCGTGAGGCCATCACAGAGGGACACGAGGCGCTGTGGCGGCGGTTGGTTGACTTGCTGCGTGTCACCGGGAGGGAAGACGAAGCGGTCACTGTCCTGCGGTCCATCATCGAGTCCGGTGACCTGAGCGCCCGCCGCGACCTCGCCGCCCTGTACCTCGATCGAGGGAGGGAGGAAGCCGCGCTCGATCTGTACCGGCAGGCCGCCGATGACGGTGACCATCGTGCACGAATCGCAATCGTAAGGGCTCACATGCGCCGCGGCCGCATCGACGATGCCATCAACGAACTTCGTGATGGCATCGCCAATCGGCAAATTCCCTTGCATGAAATCGGTATGTTTGCCAACTTTTTCGACGCCATGGAAGCTGCGATCGGCATGTGTCGGGCCGCGGTCGAGATGGGGATTCCAGGCGCACGCCGTCGTCTCGCCCGTGCGCTTGAGCGCGACGGGCGAATCCATGAGGCACTTGATGTCCGGCGGGCTGCTGCGGCGGCGAACGATCCATACGCGCTGCGTGAGCTCGGCGAAGCACTGCTCCGCTGGCGTGAGAACGAGGAAGCGGAAACGGTACTACGCCAGGCGATCGAGGTTGGTGACAACCAGGCGTATGCACCGTTGGCTAACCGTTACGCCGGGACGCGACGGTACAGCGAGGCAATTGCCGTTTGGACGGAGGCGATCGCGGCTGGACAACGACAGGGGCACCGCCGCATCGGCGAGCTTCATGAGCAGGCGATGCGACTGCGGGACGCGCGCCAATCCTATGAGACAGCGGCTCTTGTGGGGGACGCCCAAGGTGCCCTGAAGCTCGTTGCTCTACTGCGTCGTCGCGACCCCGCGGCGGCCGAGCACCTTTTCCGGAAAGGTCTTGAACCACCTGCTCACCTAACGTAGCTTAATCAAACGATGGTTATCAACGGCCAATGCTGCCGCCCGGGCGATGCCAACTGATCCCGGTGACTGCCGCGATAGTGGACTACTCGCGCACGGTATTCGAGCTCGCACAGAACCGCACTTCAGACGGCCGAACCGAGTATTCGAGCCACACAGGGTGTGTTCGGAGTCGCATTGCATGATCATCCAACGGCCCGGGGTGGACTGGTGCGGTGCGACCGGGAGCCCGGCTGTCGTGTGGCCGACAGTACGCGCCGCTGCCCGACAGGCGTAGGCGGAGGTCGAAGCGCTGGGTCGCTCGCGGGGCCGGGCTCGTTGACCCGAATCGAGTCCACCAGGTGTGGGGCTCGCAAAGTCGGTTCGGCTTCGCTGCCTGCGAACACTCGTTGATCACCCCGCCGAGGATCGGGCGCCGCCGGATCCTGGCGGCGGTCAGGTCAATGACTCCCGGCGGCGGGTTGGGCGGCTGCTGGCCGAGTGATCGATGTGGGCGATGGCTGTTGTAGTGGGTCCTGTACTCGGCGAGGACGGCTGCGAGGTGGCGTTCGCCGACGATGAGCATCCGGTCGGTGCACTCCCGGCGTACGGTGCCCACCCACCGCTCGGCGAACGCGTTCGCCCGGGGCGCCTGCGGCGGGGTTCTGATCACGTCGATGCCGTCGGCGGTGAATACCGCGTCGAAGATCGCCGTAAATTTCGTATCTCGGTCGTGGAGCAGGAACCGTAGCCCAGCGGCGCGGTGGTCGAGGTCCATCAGTAGATTCCGTGCCTGCTGGGACACCCAGGCGCCGGTGGGATGGGCGGTCACCCCAACCACGTGGACGTGGCGGGTGGCGATCTCGACGAGGAACAGCACGTAGATCCGGTTGAGGAACACGGTGTCGACGGTGAAGAAGTCGCAGGCCAGGATCGTGTGGGCCTGGGCGGTCAGGAACTGTTTCCAGGTCCGTCCGGACCGCCGGGGTGCCGGGTCGACTCCGGCCTGGTTGAGGATCTTCCACAATGTGCTGGCCGCGACCTGGTAGCCCGGGCCGAGCAGTTCACCCTGGATCCGGCGGTGCCCCCACGTCGGGTCTTCCGCCGCGAGTCGGCAGCACCAGGTCGGGGACCTGCTTGTCGACTGGTGGCCGGCCTGGCCGGGCATGTAGGTACGTCCACCGCCGGGTGACGAGTTCACGTGCCACCGCAGCAGCGTGGCAGGGGTTACGAAGAACACCGACCAGCGCGGGCGGGGCAGCAGCCGTGACAGCGCCGCCAGTACCACCCGGTCGGCCGGTTGGAGATCGGGGCGGGTCACCTGTCGGCGCAGCACGGCAACTTGATGGCGGAGCACAAGGATCTCCACATCCTTGGCCCCACCGTCGCAGGCGATCTGGGACAACATCTGCAGAACTTGGCGAACCAGCAGGTACAGCAACGACGCGCTCACGCCGACGAGCATGACGGCTGCGTAGGGCTCGAACTCGCACAGAAGCGCACTTCAGACCGCCGAACCGAGTATTCGAGACCCACAGGGCACCGACGGATGAGGGCTCGTCGATCTCTTGGTGACGGGAGACGCCGATGGCAGGGCGGCGGCCGCGGTCGGACCCTGGCGACGTCCTGTCGTTCTGTCCCCCGTTTACCCCCCGAAAACCCGCACCTGCTGTTGACAAACAGTGACAAGAGGCGATCGGTCTCTGATTGTGTCTGTGCAGCTCAGCGCTTATTTCTGACGACCAATGACAAGGTCGGGGTAGCTACGCACGGTAACAAGGGGTCTTGACAACCAATGACAAGTCCTGAGAGGACTCGACAAGAGGTTGTCCTCGGTTCAAGTCAGGCGGCGTGGGTCGTTGCCGGTGGATTGTCGAGTGACCGGACGCCCCAGGCGCTGGGCGCCCCGTCGGCTGGTGCAGTGCTCACTGGCGCGGCTATGTGGAAGGTCAAGGTCGGGGAGGTAGCAGACCCGGCGAGCTCGGCCAGCCGGTCTTTCGCCGGCCAGTGGACCGGCGGCTGCCTGATGAGGGGAGCTTGCACGACCAGACATAACGGACTGCTACGACACCGGGGCGTCCTGCATGGGGATGTTTTTGAGCTTGCGGCGTTGATGGAGCGTCGCCGCGGAGAGCTTCTGGTCCGGGTCGGCTCGGCCGTCAGAGTGGAAGATGATGCCTTCGCCGGTCAGGACCTCACGGCAGGTCTGGGTGATGGTGGGATCGGCCCATCGGAAGCCGTCTGCCGGCTTGCCTGCCGAGGTCAGGACGCGGTGAGCACCGTAGGGGCAGTCGAGACAGCTCGCGATGTGCTGGCCGACGCTGATGGCTGGGAGTGCGATGATTTGCGCAATTTCCCCGTAGTTAGTCCATTCTCCTGGACGCAGTTGCGCTATCAGTTGATGTAGGTCGGTCCAGTCTCGAGTGTTCCTGCCGTAAGCGAGGGCTGTCAGGTCTACGCCGGCCTCGGTGACCCACCAGGCCGGTCCCCGCCCGCCGCGGTCGAGTCCGCTGGCTTGCTTGATAATGTGCCGAATTAGGGTCGTGGGTCTCCAGGTATTGCCGTCACCCTCCCAGCGCAGTGGACCCGTGCTGTCCGCCGTCCAGGTGGCGCGTCCACGATAGGGTTCCTCGGCCACCCACGACTCGATCGCCGCTCGTGCATCGGCGGGGATTTCCGTCGTTGGTTGCAACGTTAGTGCGGCGCCGATCGCCAGCAGACCGTTGTCGATAATCCGCTGGACGGTGTTGGCGGTGCGCGTTGCCTCGGTCGTCTTCTCAGCGACTGTTGAGGTCGTTGTCGCGTCCACGTCCGTCGGCGACAGCAGCATGTCGTCGATGCCGAGGACCGGATAAATCGAATCGAATTGCACGGCGACCTGTGTCCCGATCTGCCATGCACTCATCGTCCTCAGCTCGATATCGAGCCTGTGTCCGCTGACATTGCAAAGCCAGTCCACGGCCGTCACCACCTGCGGCGGGTGCTCGGCCGCGAGCAGCACGATACGAGGGTTGGTCAGCAGCTCCGGGTCGAATTCACCTTCGACATGATCGCGGAGGTGCGCCATCGCCTCGTCGGCCGACGTCGTCTGGCCTCGGCGGTTTAGGAAATCGGCGTGAGCGGATGCCAGTGTCGCGATGGTGAACCGGGAGACCAGTGCGGCGTAGGTCAACGCTTGCAGGTGAATGTCGCGGTCTCGTTCCCGCTTGAGTTCGACCACGACCAGTCGACCGGAGCGGTCGAGACCAAGCACATCGAGGCGTTGACGGGCACTAGTCCCAGAGCCGGTGGACCACCTGTCGTACTCGATCGTGATGACCCGCACACCGTCGCCGATGACCTCCGGGTGGACCACCACCCATTCCTGCAGGTCCTCGCGTTCCTTTAGCCCCGCCTCAGCCAGGGAGACGCGGACGGCCGGGGTCGCTACCGACCCCTCGACGAGATAGACCAGATCCTGCGCCATCGGCTCCCCGCATACGGCTTCTGTCGACTGACACCGAGCCTACCGGCCGGCTCAACCACCTCTTCCGAAGCAGTTCGGCTAAGAAGTATGGGCAGTTGAGACTCGAGTCTCACAGGCAGCCATCGGACCAGGGTTTCTTTGGGCGGTGATCTTTGGGCGGACCGAAGAGATCACCGGAGCAGCTGTGGGTGCCCGCTGAGGAGTTGTACGAGTTCAACCGGCACACCCTCGGGCCGATCAAGCCGCCCACGAGTTTCGTGGTCAGGACGCGGAGTCGGCTAGCGCGGTGACCTCGTGCTTCAGGGCGGTACGAAGGTTGTCCGCAGCGCTGTCGCTGATGACGGTGATGTTGGCCGCCGTGGCGCTTCCGCCGATGGTGACGAACCGCACCTTGGGATAGGCGGGCGCGGCGGCCACGACGGCGTCGATCTGGGCGGGGCCGGTGGCTATGACGAGGCCGCATTTGCTGCCGGCCAGCGACGCGACGTGGTTTCGGGCGTTGTCGACCGTCTGCGGGCCGTTGACCGCCAGGTACTGAACCTTGACGAGGCTGGAGACCGAGGCTTCCTGCATGGCGGCCCAGACCGGCTTGGCCGCATCGTCGCTGACGCCCGCGTGGTCGGTGAGCAGGCATGCGGTGGCGTTGAGGTATTCCCGCTGGCGGGGCTCGGGATCGGGCCACAGCATCCAGGTCGTTGCGACGGCTGCGAGGAGGAGGCCCAGTGCGGCCATGGCGATGCGCATCGGCCACCGGGTTGGCAGCCGCACAGCCGGGCGCCGTCGGGATGACAGCTCCTGAAGCCGCCGTCGCCGGTTTGCTGCTGCTGGGCGCGGCCGTACGCGGTTGGACATCGGCGCACGTTAAGGCACCTGAGGTTCGAAAACAAGATCTTGCGCCGACGTCATCGGCAGGCGAGACTTCCCGAGCTGTTTGATCATCTTCAATAGTGGAGGGCCCATGAGGCGCCGGATCGCTGTCGTCACCACGTTGGCGCTGGCGCTGTCGTTGGGTGTGCCGCAGGGGGCGGTGCCCGAGGAGGGCGGCTTTCCGCTTCCGTCGCTGTCGTCGTGGTTCCGGCAGTTGCCGGCGTGGGCTGCCGTCACGGGCGTGCCGGTGCAGAAGTCGGCTGGTGGCGCTAAGAACCGCGACCACTACGTGTCGGCGGAGCAGACTCGGGCCGACGGCGGACAGGGCCGGGCGCCTGGTCGAGGGCGCGGCGCAGTCGACGCGGAGGTCCCCGCACCGGATCCGAAGAAGCCGTGGACGGCGCCGGTGCTGTCCGGCGAGAACAGCTTCAACGAGCAGACCAGTAAGCGGGTGCCGCAGCGGTCGAGTGCGCGGTACGACGAGTTCCAGAACGCTGACGGTTCGTTCACGCGTCGGCTGTATGGAGCGCGGGTCAATTTCAAGGACAAGAGCGGCACCTACCAGCCGATCGACACGCAGCTGACCCGCCGGGACGGTCGGTGGGCGATGCGTGCCAACTCCATCGCGGTGGACCTGGCCCCGCGTGGTGCCGCGGATGCCTCCGATCCGTTGGCTTCGGTGACGACCGCGTCGGGTCATTCGTTGGCCTACGGGCTGGCCGGGGCGGCGGAGGTGCCGGCGATCGTCGATGGTTCCACGGCGACGTATCCGGAGATCCTGCCGTACACCGATGTCGAGCTGGACACCTTCGGTAACGGTCTCAAGGAGACCCTGATCCTCAAGTCGCCGATGGCGGGTAACCAGTGGGTCTTCCCGCTTCGGCTGAAGGGGCTGACCCCGCAGCTGCGGGCAGACGGTTCGCTCGCGTTGCTGAACCCGAGCGGCGATGTCGCGTTGCGGGTGCCGCAGGGCTACATGGAAGACTCCAACGTCCACCCCAGGTCCGGTGCGCCGGCCCAGTCGTCCGCTGTCACCTACGAGCTGATCACGGTCGACGGTCAGCCGGCGCTGCGGGTGACGGCGGACGCGGCGTGGCTGGCCGACCCGGCTCGTCGGTATCCGGTGCGAGTCGATCCATCGACAGTGGACACCTTCGACACCGGTGACGTCTTTGTCGACAACGATTCGAGCACGACCAACCACAACACCAACGATCTGCCGGTCGGCACCTGGAACAACGGTACGTCGGTCTCCCGCTCGTTCATTCACTTCGACGAGTTCGACAACAACGGGTTGGTGGGTACCCAGATCAGGGCAGCGAAGCTGTTCCTGTACCACACCTGGTCATGGAGCTGCGGCGACAACACCCCGTTCTTCGTGCGGCAGATTCACGAGCCGTGGACCGTCGATTCGCTGACCAACAACGCAGGTCTCGCCGCAGGCCCGACCTTCGGCACCGCGATCGGAACGTTGACGATCACCAACAACTCGCCGGCGTGCGGGAACACGTCGGGGGACCGCAGCGTCGGCAGGTGGTGGTCGGTTCCGCTCTCGGTGACGACCTTCAACGCCTGGTCGACCCGGGACATCGGCAACAACGGCTTGGCGATCACCGCGTCGGAGACCAGTTCCACCGGCTTCAAGAGGTTCACCTCTGCCAACTACGGCGCGGCGTACAAGCCCTACCTGCAGTTGACCTACGACTACAACGAGCCCCCTCAGGTCAACGAGCAGTACCCGGGCTACGGGCAGGCCACGCAGACGTTGACGCCGGAGCTGCTGGCCGACGCGCACGACCCGGACAAGTTCCCGAAGTCTCTGCAGTACAAGTTCATCGTCTACGGCAGCGACGGCAAGACTCAGATCGCCACCTCGAACTGGCTTACCAAGAAGTCGTGGATCGTGCCCTCCGGCGTACTCACCTGGGGTGAGTCGTACTACTGGACGGTGCAGGTTTCCGACGGCCTGCTCACCAACGCCGACGCCTTGACCAAGCACCTGCTGGTCACCCCAGTGCCACAGCCGTCGATCACCTCCGGGCTGTCGCAGAACTCGGGACGCGGTTTCGAACCGAGCATCGGCAATTACACCACCGCGACCCGGGACGCGATGGTGAACACGGTCGGTCCACCGCTGGAGATCGTGCGGTCGTACAACAGCATCGACCCGCGCAGTGGTCACGCGTTCGGTGCCGGCTGGTCGACCATGGCCGACGCCCATGCGATTGAGCGGTACGCCAGCGGAACCACCACCGTCAACACCGTCGTGGTGACCTACCCGAACGGCCGACAGATGGCCTTCGGCCGCAACGGAAACGGCACGTTCTCGTCACCAGCCGGGCGTACGACCACGCTCTCGACAGTCACCGGCGGTTACAAGCTTGTCGAGAAGGACGGCACCAGCTACGAGTTCCTGAGCTCCCAGGGCTCAGGCCGGTACGCGGTGACCAAGGTCAAGGATGTCTCCGGGCGAGCCCTGACGTTCACCTATACCAGCGGCCGGATGACCAAGATGACCGCCGCGTCGGGACGGACCTTGACGCTGAACTGGGCCACCCCACCGGGGGCCAGCGCGCCGCACGTGGCATCGGTCAGCAGCGATCCCGTCACGGTCAACGGTCAGACCACGCAGAACACGTGGACCTACAGCTATTCCGGCGACGCGCTGACCCAGGCCTGCCCGCCGACGTCCAGCACGCAGTGCCACACCTACAGCTATACCGGCGGCTCTCTCTACCAGACCGCGGTGAGCAACGCCCTGCCCCACTCCTACTGGCGGCTGACCGAGACCAGCGGTACGACCGCCGCGAGCTCGGTGCTGGAGAACGCCGGTGCCGACAACGGCGTCTACAGCAATGTGACCCTCGGGCAGCCCGGTCCGCTGGCGGCCTCGACGGCGACGGCGGCCGGTTTCAACGGCTCCTCGTCACGGGTGTCGGTGCCGGCCAAGCTTGTGGGGGACGCCTCCGCGCAGGCGATCAGCATGTGGGTGAAGACCTCCGGCGGCGACGGTGTCCTTTACGGCCAGTCCTGGGAACCGGCCACGGCGAGCGCCGCCAAGGGGGCTTACAACCCGACGTTGTACATCGGCTCGAACGGGAAGCTCGTGGGCGGTTTCCCCACCGCCCCGACGCCGGGCACCGCCATCGGCAGTCTGCTCGCGTACGGGCAGGGGCAATGCCTGGAGGTGCCCGGGAACTCGTCGGCGAGCAATGTTGTGCTGGCGCTGGGCCCCTGCACGGGGGCGGCGAACCAGCAGTGGACCTGGACCGCGGACCGGGAGTTGCGCGTGACCAGCGGCGGTTCGGTGAAGTGCGCGGGCGTGTCCGGCGGCGCCACCGGTAACGGCGCGGACGTCGTCACGTGGGCCTGCACCGGCGCGGTCGACCAGAAGTGGGACGTGCGGGCCAACGGCCAGGTCATCAACGACTACTCGTACAAGTGTCTGGACTCGGTCGGGGACGGGACCCAAAACGGTGCCGAGATGCAGATCTGGGCCTGCGGCCGGTTCAACCAGGCGGACCAGTCGTTCGTGGCGCGGACGCACAACCCGATGCAGTCACCGGCCAGCGTCGCGGACAACCAGTGGCACCACGTGGTGCTGTCGGCATCGGGCAACAAGCAGCAGATGTTCGTCGACGGCGTCCAGGTGGCGCAGCAGACCGGCATCGCCGTCCAGGACATGAGCCCGGTCTACTCGTATATCGGTACCGGGTTCCTCGGCGGCGGCTGGCCGAACCAGTCGCGCGGCAGTACGGTCAGCAATCTCGGCACGCCGGACCATTTCACCGGGTCGGTGGCGGAGGTGGCGCTGTTCGACACGCCGGTCACTGACCAGATGGTCGGTGACATCTACGGGGCCAGGACGCCGGTGACCCCTTTGACGGAGGTGCGGCGTCCGTCGGGCAACGCGACCGCGCAGGTCTCCTACGACGGCGTGACCGGCCGGGTCAGCGAGATGACCGACGGCAACGGCGGCGTGTGGCGTCCGCTCCCGGCGTCCGTGGCCGGCACCACGAAGATCTACGAGAGCGCCGTGCTGGGCGGCGCGCCGTCGAACTACTGGCGGTTGGCGGAGACCGGCACGATCGACGCGGTCAATGAGATCAACGGGGACGTCGCCAGCTACAGCTCGGTCACGCTCGGCAGCGCGCCCGGGCCGTTCGGGTCGTCCGCCCCGGCGGCATCCTTCAACGGCACATCCTCTTACCTGACACTGCCGGGCACGGAGATCCCACCGGCGACGGCCGATGACCGTTCGATCGGGTTGTGGTTCAAGACCAGCAGCTCCGCTGGTGGCGTCCTGGCCGGATTCCAGACCAACGCGCTCGGGCAGGGCGGGGACGCCCAATGGCTTCCCGCGCTGTACGTCGGGATCGACGGAAAGCTGCGCGGCACCTTCTGCTACTGCACCGGCGCCGGCGCGATGACCTCGGCCACCACGGTCAACGACGGCAAGTGGCATTCGGCGGTGCTGACCCGCACTGCGAACGGTCAGGCGCTGTACCTCGACGGCAAGCAGATCGCCACCAAGACGACGACATCGACGGAGACCCGCACCCTGGGCTACGGCTACATCGGCGCGGGAAAGATCAGCACCCACTGGCCGTCCACCCCGACGAACCTCAACGGCCACTTCAACGGCCAGATCGCCGAGGTCGCGTTCTACCGCACCTCACTCGACACCAAGCATGTCGAGACGCAGTTCAAGGCCCGGGACGCGGTGAAGGCCGCCGCCGTACCAGGGGTCACCTACACGGTGGTGCACCCGGACGACGCTCAGAGCAAGGACGTGCACGACCTGCAAGCCGGGCGCAAGGTCGCCGAGGTCGACGCACGCGGCTTCGCGACCCGATTCGGCTACAGCAGCAAGGGCTACCTGCGCACGGTCACCGACCCCAACGGCAACATGACGATCAACGAGCACGACGTGCGCGGCAACGTCGTCTCCACCACCACCTGCCAGGACCGGTCGGCGAACAAGTGCTCGACGAGCTATTCCACCTACTACCCGGATGCGACCACGCAGAGCCCTCCGGTGAACGTGCTCAACGACCGGTTGCTCGAGAAGCGGGAAGCAGGGTCGACCTCCGCGTCCGACAACACCTACCTGACCACCTACACGTACGACCCCGTCACCGGCAACCGCACCGCGACGACCGACCCGCTGGGGCGCAGGACAACCGTCGCCTACACCGACGGCACCACCGTCGCGGCGTTCGGCGGAGGATTCGCTCCGCCCGGCCTGCCGTCGACGATCACCAAACCGGGCGGTGGCGTGGTGCGCATCGTCTACTACGCCAACGGCGACATCGCCGAGGTGACCGACCCGGCAGGCCTGGTCACCCGGTACGAGTACGACCAGCTCGGACGCACCACCAAGGAAATCGACATCGTCGGGGGCGTCCCCCGCTCAACGACCGCCTTCAAGCACGATGCGCTGGACCGGGTGGTCGAGCGGACGGATCCAGCGACCACCAACCAGGTCACCGGCGCGACTCACACACCGGTCACCAACGTCACCTACAACGAGGACGGTCTACCCGTATCGGAGACCGTGTCGGACAGCACCGGCGGGGACGCACCGCGAACCGTGACGTATGGCTACGACAGCCACGGGAGGCGGGTGACCGAGACCGACGCCAACGGTAAGACGCTGACCCTCGGCTACGACCCGTACGGCCGGGTGCACCGGCAGACCCACGCCGACGGCAGCATCCTGCGCACCGACTACGACGCCATCGGTAACGAACTCGCCGTGGTGGTGGAGGACTACACCGGAGACCCCAACGATCCCTCGCCGCCGACGGATCTCGTCGTCAAGTCGATGGCGTACGACCCGGGCGGCCGCCTGGCGTCGGTGACCGACGCGATGGGCTGGAGGACGGAGTACACCTACACCGACAACAACCTGCTCGCCACGGTGACCCGGAGCGACCCCAGCACCGGCGCGTCGTTCACCCAGGAGAACAACAGCTACGACGCCGCCGGCAACCTGGTCTCGCAGATCACCAACAACGGCCTGACCAGGACCGATCGTACGTACGACGCGGCCGGCCGGGGCCTGACCGCGACTCTGAATCCGGGTGGACTCAACCGCACCACCAGCCACACCTACTCGGCCAACGACGACGTGCTGTCCACGACCCTGACCCAGGGCGGCACCTTGGTCGGCGCCTCGGAGGCCCTGTACGACCCGCTGGGCCGGGTGCTGTCGAACACGACGTACACCGGCAACGCGGCAACGCCGGTCGGCCGGTGGATGCTCGACGAGACGACCGGCGGCAAGGCCGCCGACTCGACCGGCAACAACGCCGGCATGCTGCCGGCCAGCGGAGTCGGCTGGTCCACCGACCACGGCGGCTCGGCGCAGTTCGACGGCACCAGCGCCATCGAGACGGCGGGCCCAGCCGTGGACGCCACCGCAGGGTTCACCGTCGCGGCATGGGTCTACCTGACCGACAGCACCGCCAAGCACAAAGTCGTCGCCGCGCGGGGCGCGATGCAGGACGCCTTCTCCCTCGGCTTCGACGACGCCACCGTCGAGTGGCGGTTCAACATGAAGGACTCCGACACCACCAGTTCGCCGGGCAAAGCCGCCAAGACCTCAGCAGCCGGGCAGCTGAACACCTGGACTCACCTCGTAGGTACGTACGATCCCGCCTCCGGCACGATGAGTCTGTACGTCAACGGGGTGCTCAAGCACACCGCCACCGCCACCACGACGTTCACTCCCCGCAAGTCGATGCTCATCGGCGCCGGCACCTGGAACGGCGTGTTGGAGAACTTCTGGCAGGGCCGCGTTGACGACGTGCAGGTCTACTCGCGGCCGCTGAGCGGCAGCGAGGTGGGACAGGTGCGCTCCGGCGCCCTGCCGGCGGCGGACGCCCGGGTGATCCGCACGAGCTACACCCTGGACACCGACGGGTCGATCACGTCGACAACCAACCCGAACGGCGACACCACGTACGTGACGAACGACGAGGTGGGCCGCGCCGTGGTCACCACCTCTCCAGCGGCAAGCACGGTGGCGGGAGAGCAGGCGCCCGTCACCGCGGTGTCGACGGTTCGACTCGGCTACAACACCTTCGACGAGCTGACCGAACAGCAGGACCCCAACGGCAACGTGACAGTTGTCCGCTATGACGCCGCGGGCCAGCCGGTGGAGACACAACTGCCTGCCTACACCCCGCCGGGCTCGTCCACCCCGATCGTGGCCAAGACGACCAACGTCTACAACGCCGTCGGACAGGTGGTGTCCACCTCCGACCCCCTCGGCGCGGAGACCTCGATCGTCTACGACCAGCTCGGTCGCACCGCAAAAGTCACCGCACCCGACGGCGGCGTGAGCCGCTTCGAGTACAACCTCAACGGCGACCTGCTGTCACAGACCGACCCGACCGGGGCGAAGGGCACCGCCACATACGACTACCTGGGACGCACCGTCACCTCCACCGAGGTGGTGCGCCAGACCGCAAAGGCCCACACGACCACCTTCGGGTACGGGACCGGACCGTGGCCGACGTCGATCACCTCGCCGACCGGCGTGGTCACGACGCAGGCCTACAACACCGCCGGTGAGCAGATCAGCGTCACCGACGGAGCCAACAACACCACGACCACCCAGTACGACGGCGCCGGCCGCCCGATCAGGGTCACCGCCCCCGACCAGACCTACCAGACCATGGCGTACGACCTGGCCGGGCGCGCGATCAACGCCAAGTCGTACTCGCCCGGCCCGACCAACGCGGCGGCCGACGACGTGCTGCTGCGGACGGTGTCCAGCCAGTACGACGCCGCCGGCAACCTGGTAGCGGCCACCGACGCGCGGGGCACGACGAAGACGTTCGCCTTCGACGCGCTCGGGCAGATGGTGTCCCAGACCGAGCCGATCAGCGGATCCGACCAGATCGTCTCGACGTTCGGCTACGACCTGGCCGGCCGCCAGACCCGATTTACCGACGGCCGGGGCAACAAGTTCATCACCACCTACAACCCCTGGGGCCTGGTCGAATCGCAGATCGAGCCCGCCACGACCGCCCATCCGGCACTCGCCGACCGCACGTTCACCATGTCGTACGACGCGGGCGGCCAGCTGGTGCGTCTGGACTCGCCGGGCGGGGTGAGCGTCACCTCGGAGTACGACGACCTGGGCCGGCTGGTACGCAGCTCCGGCGCCGGCGCGCAGACGACGACGGTGGACCGCACGTTCGACTACGACGCGGCAGGCCGGATGACGTCGTTCGTCGGTTCAGCGGGCCAGACCACCGTCGAGTACGACGACCGCAGTCTGCCCGTGACCATCGGTGGGGTGTCGGGTGCCTCGTCCTACACCTACAACGGCGACGGGGCGCTGACCTCCCGCACGGACGCGGCCGGAACGACGTCGTACACCTATGACACGGCCGGCCGCCCCGCCACGGTGGTCAACCCGACCGCGGGGACGAACCTGACCTACGGGTACAACACCCTGTCGCAGGTGTCGTCGATCACGCACGGAACCGGCGGCAACGTCCGGTCGTTCAGCTACGACGAGCTGCACCGCATGACAGCCGACGAGCTGAAGACCAGCGCCGGCACCAGCATCGCCAAGATCCAGTACGGATGGGACCTCAACGACAACGTCACCTCGAAGACGACCATCGGACTCACCGGCGCGGCAGCCAACACCTACACCTACGACCTGGCCGACCGGCTGATCGGCTGGAACAACGGCACGAACCCCGTGGTGTACGCGTACGACAAGTCCGGCAACCGTGTTCAGGCGGGCAGCAAGACGTTCACCTACGACGCGCGCAACCAGTTGCAGTCGTCGTCGGACGGGACGAGCTACGAGTACACGCCGCGGGGCACGCTCACACGCACCAGGTCTGGCGGCCAGGACACGAACACCGTCACGGACGCGTTCAACCAGGTGTGGTCGCAGGGTTCGGCTGGCGGTGCGGCCTCCACCTACACCTACGACGGCCTGGGCCGGCTCATCCAGCCGAACCTGACGTACACCGGTCTCGGTAACACGGTGGCCGGCGACGGCGGCGCGGTGTACGTGCGCGACGCCGCGGACGGGCTCGTAGGTGTCGCATCCGGCGGTACGCAGCGTTACGCCTGGACCGATCTGCACACCGACGTGGTGGGCGAGTTCACCGGGACGGGCACGGCCCTGACCGCGTCGGTCGCGTACGACCCCTGGGGCAAGGTCCTGTCCAGCACCGGGATGCTCGGCAAGCTCGGCTACCAGTCCGAGTGGACCGACCAGGGCACCGGCCGAGTCAACATGTGGGCGAGGTGGTACAACCCAGAAACCGGCGCGTTCGACACCCGCGACGATGTCACGCTCAATCCCACTCCCAGCTCCGGGGCGGCGAACAGGTTCGCGTACGCGGAGGCGGACCCGCTGGGTAACACCGACACCACCGGGCATGCGGTGGACGGCAAGTGCGGCCAATACGACTACGCGTGCGAGCTGAAGAAGTACGACGCCGCGATCGCCCAATACACCCGTGACCTCACGCAACACCAGCGAGACGTCAAGTTCGCCGGCGAGGAGATCGCCCGGCAGGAAGCCGACTACCAGCGGGCAGAGCGGGAGAGCCAAACCTCCCTGTTCGACATCCTGCTCCAGGTCGGTGTCGGGATGCTCCTCGACATGATCGGCTGGACATCGCTGATGGGATGCCTCGACGGAGGCGTCTGGGACTGCATCGACCTCGCCACCAACTTCCTCGGGCCGATCAAGGCATTCAAGATCGGCAAGTCGCTGTTCCGGGCGGTCGACCGTGCCTTCAGCGGATACCGGATGTGGAAACGCATCGTCGAGGGCGCCCGCACAATGATGCGCCGCGCCCAGGACCTGATGAACCAGGCCCGAAAGCACCTCAACGACCTCATGCATAAGGTGCCCAAGAAACCCAAGCCTCCCAAGAAGAAGCCCAAGCCACCGGTCAAGCCAAAGCCGAAGCCGAAGCCGAAGCCCAAGCCCAAGCCCAAGCCGTCCAAGCCGGCCACGCCGCCGAAGGCGAAACAGGCGCCGAAGCGGCAGGAGAAGCCCGAACGGACCTCGCCGAAGCAGAACCGGCCCGAGCACCAGCGCGACCGAGATCGTGTTCAGGACAACGAGCCGAAGGCAGCCGGATGCGACCGGCACAGCTTCGACCCGAACACCCGGGTCCTGATGGCCGACGGCACCGCACGACCGATCGCTGAGGTCAACATCGGTGACACGGTAGCCACAACAGACCCCACCACCGGTGAACACAGCGATCAGCAGGTGACCCTGCTACACGCCAACCGGGACACCGAGCTGACCGACGTGACCGTGTCGGCAAAGCCTGCCGACCAGGCGACGAGGTCCACCGGTGAGGGTGAAGGGGAACGCAGTACCCGCGGACCGACCGGGGCGGTTCTGCACACCACCGCACACCACCCCTTCTGGGACGCCACCACCGGCGACTGGGTCGACGCTGCCGACCTGATCCCAGGCGAGTCGACTCTGGTCGGGCCCGACGGACAGATCCAGTACGTCACCGACGTCCGCAACTTCATCGGCGCTAAGGTGATGCGGGACCTCACAGTCGCCATCACCCACACGTACTATGTGATCGTCGGCGACACGCCGGTGCTGGTTCACAATTGCGGAAGTGGCGTCGATGCGAACGGCAACGCCTGCAAGTGCGCCAATGGCCCTAACGCATACAGCTCTGCTTTCGAGATGACGTTGGACACGAAAGACTTCGGTCGCTCCAGAGGAACCCACTTCAGGCGGGCGAACGCAGCGCTTGATAAGGCGCTTAGATCAGATGCGGCATTCGCGGCCGAGATGGAAAATTTGATCCCAGGGGTAGGGGGGGCTGTGTCTTCCAAGGGTGGTAGAAGAACGCCGACAGGCTGGACCTGGCAACATGAGCCATCTTCTAATGCGGGAGGGCGGCAAGGGGTGATGCGACTTGTACCTGAACCGCAGCATCGACCGGGTTCGGTTTGGCAGAACCTTCTTCATCCTGGAGGGGCCGGCGGATACGCTGAATGGGCAATTCCAAACGGTGCCCCAGGGAACTGAAAGAGAAGTGGTATGTCCTTTACGATCACGCATCGAGGCGGCGAAATGGAAGAGGGCGACCTGTCGGCCATCGCTGCGCTCGTAGCGGAGCTTGATGGCCCCACCGACCACGAACACCCTGACGTTGCTGTGTCTGACGACGAGAGCGGGTGGATGCTATCGGCCTTCCAGGGCGGAAGGATCGTCTGGGAGAACCCCGATTCCGACGACGAGCCACGTCACATGGTTGAGGTGTCGAGACCGGAGATTTCACGGATCATGTCCCTGGTGGCAACCGGAGATCTGGATGATGTCGAATCGCTGGAATGGCTCCCGGGTTATCAGTAGGTTATCCATCTTTCTCGTTGCGTCCTTCATGTCAGGGCGGCTGTGCTCGCCAACCTGGCATGAAGGCTTCAATAGTGGCGGCGGGCGCCGGGTTGTCGCCGCGGCAGATAATCGTCACTCGTCGTAGCGTCGAGCTCGTACGCTCAATTGGGTTTGCTGCACCGATAGGTGACATCTGAGATGGCTTGCCCTGCGGGCGGGCTGGAAGGATGTCGCTGTGCCCAAGCCCTACCCCGAGAGTTCCGCGATGACGTCGTGCGTGTCGCTCGCGACCGCGAGGCGGGAGTGACGGTCGAGCAGATCGCCAAGGATTTCGGGGTGCACCCGATGACGTTGTTCAAGTGGCTGCGCCAGGCCGACGTCGACGCCGGCGCCGCGCCCGGGACGACCGGCACCGAGTCGGCCGAGCTGCGGGAGGCGCGTAAGCGGATCAGGTTGTTGGAGCAGGAGAACGAGGTCCTGCGGCGGGCTGCTGCCTACTTGTCGCAGGCGCATCTGCCGGGAAAAGGCTCTACCCGCTCGTGAGCGAGCTGGCCGCCGACGGGATCCCCGTGGCGGTGACGTGCCGGGTACTGAAGATCGCTCGTCAGCCTTACTACCGGTGGCTGGCCCGGCCCGTCACCAGCGCCGAGGAGGTGGCGGCGTATCGCGCCAACGCGTCGTTCGACGCCCACCGCGACGATCCGGAGTTCGGCTACCGGTTCCTGGTCGACGAGGCCCGCGACGCCGGGCAGCCGATGGCCGACCGCACTGCGTGGCGGATCTGCTCCGGCAACGGCTGGTGGAGCGCGTTCGGCAAGCGCAAGCGTCGCGGCAAGGGCGGCAAGGTGGGCCCGCCGGTGCACGACGACCTGGTCCAGCGGGACTTCACCGCCGACGGCCCGAACCGGTTGTGGCTGGCCGACATCACCGAGCACCGCACCGCCGAAGGCAAGCTCTACCTGTGCGCGATCAAGGACGTGTGGTCCAACCGGATCGTCGGCTACTCCATCGACTCACGGATGAAGTCGAGGCTGTCCGTCAACGGCCTGCACAACGCCGTAGCCCGCCGTGGTGACGTGGCCGGCTGCGTGCTGCACACCGACCGCGGGTCGCAATTCCGAAGCCGGAAATTCGTCCACGCCCTCCACCAGCACCACATGATCGGGTCGATGGGCAGGGTCGGCGCTGCCGGCGACAACGCCGCCATGGAGTCGTTCTTCGGCCTGCTGCAGAACAACGTCCTCGACCGCCGAACCTGGACGGCCCGGCAGCAGTTGAGGACCGCGATCGTGACCTGGGTCGAACGGACCTACCACCGCCGTCGACGCCAACGATCCCTGTCCCGGTTGACCCCTATCGAGTACGAGACCATCATGACCCCACCGGCCAGTCAGGCCGCGTGACTGGAACTGTCACCTATCGGTGCAGCAACCCCCCGCTCGCAAGCACGGTCCGCAGGCCCATCGCGGCGCGGGATGCTTCGGGTCTCGGCGAAGTCGAGGGTTCCGCCGCGTTCGGCAGTGCGGGGAGAGCTAACCAGGCGTGGCGTTGTTCGTTGCAACCTCCCTGGGTCGGCTATCTGACCGTAAGTGAGCGGTTGGATACCTGGGTGGGTCCTGTTGGTGAGACTTGTTGGCTGACTGATCGATGTTGAGATGCGGCGGCGGGGCTAGCGTCAGCGGTTCATGCGTGACACGTGGGGGATTGATCTGTGGCGTACCGTTTCAACGCTCCGCCGAATTGGCCGACGCCGCCGGCGGGCTGGGTGCCTGGCCCTGGGTGGAAGCCGGATCCGGCGTGGGGGCCTCCGCCGCCGGGTTGGCAGCTGTGGGTTGCCGAGGCGCCGCCTGCGGTTCCGGTCGCGCCACAGCAGCCGGCCGCCTCACCTGGAGTGGCCGCATCCGTGCCTGCATCGGTCCCGATTCCACGTGCCGATGAGTCTGAGATTCCGCTGTTCGGGGCGCGCGGCAAAGCGCGGGAGTTGGCTGCGGAGGTGACGCAGCTGCGGGCGGAGCTGGAGCGGCTCCGTGGGGAGATGAACCGTCTTGGTGTGCTCCCGGCGGTCGAGCTCGAGCAGTATCGAGAGCGGTTGAAGCGGGAGATCACGAAGCAGGCTGCGGCGGCTCAAGGGCAGAAAGCGGATCTCGACCGTCAGCTACGTGAGCTTCGTCAGCAGGTCGTGGTGACTGAGGAGACGGCGCTGCTGCAGGAGGCCGGCATCTACGAGTATCGGCATCCCCTGTCGGACGCGGTCGCCTACCAGGCAGCTCTGGCTGGGCTGCAGGGCCAGATCAAGAGCATGACCAAGCGGGAAGGCGGCGCGGTCCTGGCCGCGACTGGCTGGACAGTGAACGGTTCCGCGGCTGAGGGGCGGGTGATGGTGCGGGACTTCTCCAAGCTGATGCTGCGTGCCTACAACGCCGAGGCGGACAACCTGGTCCGCGGCCTGAAGCCCTACAAGCTCCACTCGGCCGTCGAGCGCCTGGGCAAGGTGGCCGCGACCATCGCCAAGCTGGGCAAGACGATGCACATCCGCATCTCCGACGGCTACCACCGGCTGCGGGTTCGCGAGATGGAACTCACGGCGGACTACCAGGCGAAGGTCGCCGAGGAGAAGGAGCGTGAGCGGGAGGAGAAGGCACGGCTGCGGGAGGAGCGACGGGTCCAGCAGGAGATCGAACGCGAGCGCGCCCGCCTCGACAAGGAGCGTCAGCACTACGCCAACGCCCTCGTTGCGCTGCAGGCCAAGGGCGATGTCGACGGTGCCGCGCAGATGCAGGAGCGGCTGGCGCAGATCGACACCGCGATCGAGGACGTGGACTACCGGGCCGCCAACGTGCGCGCCGGCTACGTGTACGTCATCTCGAACCTGGGAGCGTTCGGCGAGAAGATGGTGAAAGTCGGCATGACCCGGCGCCTCGACCCGCTCGACCGGGTGAAGGAGCTCAGCGACGCCTCCGTGCCGTTCAACTTCGACGTGCACGCCCTGTTCTTCTCCGAGGATGCCATCGGCATCGAAGCCAAGATGCACGCTCGTTTAGCCGACCGGAGAGTCAACCTCATCAACCAACGGCGCGAGTTCTTCTATGCCACTCCCCATGAGGCCAAAGAACACCTGCTCGAGCTGGCCGGCAGCCTCCTGCAGTACGAAGAGACTCCCGAGGCGCTCGAATACCGGCAGAGCCTGACCCAGGCCAAGGGCCGATGATGGCGACGTTGAGAATTCACACCGGAGATCAGGAGCTACCTTGACGACCACCCGCATCGGGCGCCTCGCCGTCGCGGCGGCCGCCGAGGACGGCCCCGTTGACGCCTCCGTCTCGGTCCGGCCATGGGCCAGCAGCGCGTGAACACGGCCCGGATGGCTGAGTTCGGGAGAGTCAAGTTGACCTCTAAGTTCGATCAGATCTCCATGAACGATGACATCATTCTGCCCAGACGTTGCACGGTCGTGCACCGCGATCGAAGTACACCCGGGGCATGCCGCTGGCCCACGTTCCTGGATGGGGCATGGGGCATCTGACCCTCGACGTGCGCCAGCGCAGCGGTGCGGTACCAAGATCCGAAATGTGCAGCGGGGATGGAGAAAACCGAATGGAAAGCAGCGCTGGCATGAACGAGAACTATGCGGCGCGGGATCGGCTACTGCAGGCGACCATCCGCCAATGGCGTGACAGCCTCATCAACCTCTCCGGCACGAACCGGCTCCTCAACTTCCGACTGAGCAAGACGGGGGCGGTCCGGGTGCTCGACCCCGCAGCTGCGGAAATCCTGGCCGGGCTCAGTGCGGGACGTAACTTCCGGTTCCTTCCCTCAGCAGAGGCCGGAGACGAGATCGAGGGTCCGACGGCCGGATCGAAACTGGCACTCCCGTCAGGTGACGGCATCGCTCCGACCAAAGGTTTTCGGGTCGAGGTACTCCGGACGGACAAGCCGATCAATGACCTGGGTGCGGCGCTTCGCAACCTGATGCGCCGGTCGAACCAGGAGTTTTTGGACCGCGGCCTGTGGATTCTCTATCTGGCCTTCGGTTCGCTCACCTGGACCGACGGCGACAAAACGCGACACACCAGTCCGTTGCTGCTGGTTCCGGTCCGGCTCGACCCTACCGGGCCCCGGCAGCTCCCGTTGTTGCAGCGAGCGGATGAAGACCCCGCCGTCAACCCGGCGCTGACGCTCAAGCTCAACCAACTGATGGTCACGTTGCCGTCCGTCGACGATCTCGACGATGTCGCCTACCCCGACTTCCTAGCCGAGGTGCGAGCTTCCGTGGCGGGACAAACCGGCTGGCGCGTGAATGACGAGGTCACGCTCTCCTACTTCTCGTTCGCGAAGGAGGCAATGTACCGCGACCTGCTCGACAACGAAAGCTCCATCGCCAAGCATCCGGTGATCCAAGGGCTGGCGACAGGCGGGCGAGGCTCCGGTGGCGGGGATTTCCTCTTCGAAGAGCTGACGGAGGACCAAGTCGACCGTGACATGCCGGCCGAGCAAATCCCGCTGGTGCTCGACGCCGACTCATCTCAGCGAGCCAGCGTCGCCGCCGCACTGGCAGGCCGCTCGTTCGTCATGGACGGCCCGCCCGGAACCGGCAAGTCGCAGACCATCGCCAACATGATCGGAGCGCTGCTGCACGCAGGCAAACGCGTCCTATTCGTCTCCGAGAAGGCGGCGGCGCTCGAAGTCGTCCGCAACCGGCTCCACGATGTCGGCCTCAGCGCCTACCTGCTGGAACTGCACTCTCACAAGGCGACGCGAAAAGAAGTCGCCTCGGCTCTGGGTCAGGCATTGGAGACGGTTCCGGTCGCCCCAAGCGGCATGACCGGCCTCGATCTGGACAACGCGCGGCGCCGGCGAGAAGAGCTGAACGCATACGCCGAAGCCATGAATGCACCGCGGGCGCCGCTCAACTACTCGCTGCACGACGTCCTCGGCATGATCGCCAACCTGCACAAGGTTCCCGCTGCCCCAATGAGCGGCATCGCGCCGGTTGATCTGACCGTGGAGATGTTCGGGACCGTACGGGTCACCGCTGCGGCGCTGGCCCGGGCCTGGCGGCCGGCCGTGCAGGGACGGTCATTCGTCTGGAGAGGCGTTACGTATCGCGGTTCCCTAGACGCTCGCCTGTACGCAGCGGCGTCGGCGCTCCATGCCTTGCGGGGCGTCACCGCGGTGAACGCTTCGCTGGCCAACGCGTTCGACGTCAACCGGTTGGGGCAAGCATCTGCTCTCGCGCGTATCGTCGATCACGCCGCCACGCGGCCGGAGGGCCTACCGCAGCAGTGGCTCACTGCTGGCCAGCTCACCTTCGCCAAGGAGTCCGCGGATCGGCTCACCACCGAACTGCGCGAGCTTGCCAATCTGCAGGAGGCTGCCAGTCGTACCGCCGGTGTTCCATGGTCCGAGCTTCCCACTGCGGACAGCACGCCGGAACTCGACACCTCTACGCTGGAACGTCTCGCGGTTGCACCCCTGCACCTCGCATCGCTGACCGCGGAGCAGGCCACGGTCCTCGCCGACACGTTTCAGGGCGACGCTGAGGCACTGCAGACGGCCAGCCGATCGCTCAGCGGGGTGGCCGTCATGCTGGGCCTGCCGCCGGTCGTGTCGTTCGACGACGCCGCGGCGACGCTGGCGACAGCCGCTCTCGGCTCCAGTGAAGACCGCCCCGAACGTGCGTGGCTGTCCGCCGAAGGCCACGCTGCCGCGACTCGGGCCGCGCACATCCTGCAGCAGGCCATCGCCACCCTGGTGGAGGCAGAGATGGCGGCGGTGGCGCGATACACCGAGGCCGGACTTATCGCGGACGTCGAAGGGATGGCGCACCGCTTCGCGCAGGAACACCGCGGCTTGAAGAAGCTGCGCGGCGCCTACCGCGCCGACAAGCGCACCTTGGCGACGATCACCTGCCCGGGCGTGGAGTGGCGGTGTGCACGTGACCAACTCCCACTGGCGATCACCTGGAAGCAGGCCGCAGCCGCGCTCCACGAGGCGGAGACCCAGCACGCGGCGGCCCTCGGAGGCTACTACGACGGCCGCTCGACCGACTTCAACCTCATCACCCGGGCATTGGCGATCGCGGACACCGCGATTCGCCGAGCCCGTACCACTGACTTGCGCAAGCTCGCCGATCACATCGCCCGCGACGCCACCCCCAACGCCAGCGTGCTTGCCGTCGCGGACGAAACGCGAGCGAAGCTTCAAGACTGGCAATCCCGCCTGGCGCCGGAACCGCTGCACGCTGCACGGCCGGAACTTGTCCTGCTTCCGATCACCGACGCGGCCGGCTGGTTGCACAGCCACGAGGCCCCGCTCAGGACGGCAGCCGTGCTGGCCGGATCCGTCAGCAAGGCGGTGAACCGACAGTTGACTGTGGCGGAGTCTGGCCATTTGCTTCAGCTGCGTGCGGCTGTCGATGCGGCCTATGCCGCGCTGTCAGCACACGACGATTTCTTCCTGTCGAATCTCGGTCTGCTGTACGACGGGGAAGAGACCGATCTGCCGGCCGTGTACGCGGCCTTGGACTGGGCGACGCAGATGCGTGCCTGCCGAGTCGGTCCCGATCGACGCTTGACCGATACCGAGGTCGAGGCGCTGGGGAGCATCGTTCCGACACCGCAACTAGGCGAGATCGAGCGACGGTGGGCCGCAGCCCGTGCCGACGTGCTGGCCGCCTTCGATCCCAGCCGGCACGCGGAGCTCGGGGCCGAACTCGACGACTACGCAGAGGCTGACGATCTCATCGCGGCGTTGCGTGAGGACAGCGCTGGGCAACAGGAGTGGTTCGCCTATCAAGGTGCCCGTACTGATCTCGTCGCCGTGGGACTCGAGACCGCTATCGACTTCTGCATCACCGAGGGACTGAGCGCCGACCAGGTACCGCTGGTTCTCGAACGCGCCCTGCTGCAGGAATGGGCCGACCATCACCTGCAGCAGGATTCGGCCCTGCGTGTCGCGCGAGCGGAAGATCGGGACTCACTAGTAGCGGAGTACCGCGTTCTCGACCGTGGTCTCATTTCGGCGGCGACCTCGCAGATCATCACCTCCTGCAATGCGCGTCGGCCCCGCAACAATCTGGGTGAGTCGGGCGTCATCCGCCGCGAAGCCGGCAAGAAGAAGAAGCACATGCCGGTGCGGCTGCTGCTGGAGCGCACTCGTCACGTCACCCAGGCGATCAAGCCGTGCTTCATGATGTCTCCACTGGCAGTCAGCCAGTATCTCCCGTCCGACATGCGGTTCGACGTCGTCATCTTCGACGAGGCGAGTCAGGTCGCACCGGCTGACGCGGTCAACTGCATCTACCGGGGCGAAGCCCTGATCACTGCCGGTGACCAGAAGCAGCTCCCGCCGACCAGCTTCTTTACGGCCGGTGTTGCCAACGATGGCGACGAGTGGGACGAGGAGGCTGAAGACGGTGTCGACTTCGAGTCTGTCCTCGATCTCATGAAGGGCTCCGCCGAGTTCCGGGCGCTCACGCTGCGCTGGCACTACCGATCCCGGCACGAGGCGCTCATCGCCTTCTCGAACTCGTCGTTCTACAAGGGCCGGCTGATCACGTTCCCCGGCGCCGAGGATGTCGGGCCCGACGTGGGCGTGGAGCTCTTCTACGCCGCCGGTGTCTATCGGCGAGGATCGTCGCGAGACAACCCGGTCGAGGCAGCCAAGGTCGCCGAGCGGGTCATCCACCACTTCACCACTCGCCCACACCTCACCCTCGGCGTTGTCAGCTTCTCCGAGGCGCAGGCCGCAGCGATCGAACATGCGGTGGAACAGGCTCGCGAGGACCGGCCGGAACTGGACAGGTTCTTCACCGATGACCGGCTCGACGGCTTCTTCGTCAAGAACCTGGAGTCGGTGCAGGGCGACGAGCGCGACGTGATGATCTTCTCGATCGGGTACGGTCCCGACGAGGCCGGCAAGACCACGATGAACTTCGGCCCGCTCAACCGGGCAGGCGGTTGGCGGCGCCTGAACGTGGCCATCACCCGGGCGCGCTACCGCAACGAAGTCGTCACCAGCGTGCGAGCGTCCGACATCGTCGCCTCTGCCGGCAGCGAAGGGCTGCGGCATCTGCGCCGCTACCTGGACTACGCCGAGCGCGGCATCGCGGCGCTCGCGCTGAACACCAGCACGGGTGGCGACGCCGAGTCACCGTTCGAGGAGTCGGTCATCTCCGTAATCCGTTTCTGGGGTTACGAGGTGACCCCGCAGGTTGGCGCGGCCGGCTACCGGATCGACATGGGCTTACGCCACCCGGACCGGCCCGGCGTCTTCGTCCTCGGCGTCGAATGCGACGGATTCCAGTACCACTCCTCGAAGGTCGCCCGGGACCGGGACCGATTGCGTGAGCAAGTGCTGCGTGGCCTCGGGTGGAACTTGCACCGCATATGGGGTACAGCCTGGTATCGCAACCGGCTCGGTGAGGAGGAACGACTGCGCGCCGCAATCGAGAAGGCTGTAGCGGCGCCGGTGCGTGGGCTGCTGTCCCAGGTCGAGGACGTGATCGAGCGTCCGGCCGTCACCACCGAGGTAGCAGCGCTCGACCTGCAGCCAAGTTGGGTGACGCCGTACCGGACAGCGATCGTTGATCGCCTACCGTACTGGGTCGATCCCGGTGAGCGCGGCACCGCCCACGTCATGAAGATCGGTGTCGCCGAGGTCGTAGCCGTTGAGGGGCCGGTGCACATCGCTGTCCTGCACCAGCGGTTGCGTGACAGTTGGGGCATCGGCCGGATCGGGGCGCGGATCCGCGAGAACATCGATCTCGCGATCCTACAGGCCGGCCTTAACCGTGAAGGCGACTTCGTACGCGTGCCTGGCGTCGTGGTCAGCGAGATCCGCCGCCCTTCCGACAAATGCAGTCGGACTGTAGAGCAGGTCCACGACGAGGAGCTGATGCTCGCGCTGGTCAACCTGGTCCGCGATACCGGTGGTGTGGGCCGCGACGAGTTGAGCGCCCAAGTTGCCAAACTGTATGGCTGGACGCGAAGGGGCGCTGATATCTCCCGCCGACTCGAGACGCTGATCGACCGGCTGATGTCCAAGGGCCTTTTGGGCGCCAACGGGCCCAGCTTGTCGGTCAGTCCTCTCGCCCTTTATGAGCCCGGATACTGAGTTTCGATAGCCGTTCAGCGTCGCCTCCGCGTCGGTCGGCCGCACCAGACCCCGGAAGAGGCCGCCCTGGTCGGCGTTGAACCGCGCCACCTCCTCTCGGACGCGCAACCGGACCAGCTCCCGCGCGGAGATGCGCTCGGGCAGGCCGGTCGACGGCCACTGATCGATCGCCCTGCCCGTCGCTGTCTCGTCCCGAACCGTCACCGTGGCCATCGCCTCGTGCTCCTTGCCTTGAGGTGAGCGGCGTCATGGCACGACAGTCCGACGGAACCGCTGCGGTCATCCGCCCGGGCAGCGGGTGTCACCGCCGCTGTGTTCAACGCAGTGCCATGGCGGGCCGGGCGTCGTCGCTGCCGGCGCCGGAGCGAGGTCCCGGCCGGCGAGCACGGCAACCGGTCCGGCGGGCGCGGCGATCGCGACTGCCAGCACCAGGAAGACGACCGCGGTCCGGACCAGCCGCAGCCGGTGCGCGACGAGCGCGATGACGGCCGGCCCGACGGCCGCCACCAACGCGGCGACCAGCAGGGCCAGGCTCGCCCGACGTTTGAGGTCCGCGAACTCGCCGGGCTGGTCGCCGTAACTGACGCTCCACTGCTCCAATCCGATGCCCGCCCACCACACAGTCGCCGCGATCAATCCGCAGACCCAGACCAGGACCAGAAATCCCACGATCGGGCCACCCCGCCGACCTGTACCGATCGCGTCAGACGTCATGCAGTCAGCGTGGACGGCTCTCCCCGGCCGAGCATGAGTCGGCGTACTCAGCTTCACCGGGCGAGAACGAACATCCCGAAATTTGCTCGTGATCAGGTTCGTGGTCGGGTAGGACGATGTCATGGTGGTTGAGGAATCGCGGTCCGGGACAGGCGGTCTCCGTGCCCGTCGTGAGGATCTGGTGCGGGACGACCGCTGGCAGGGCCTGCTCCTCGACGTCACCGCCGCGCCCCGGTGTCCCGGGATCGTGGTGGAGGTGACCGGGGGCGGGCGTCTGCAGATCCGGCAGGGGCCGACGGTGGTGTTCCTCGCTCGGCTCGACGCGGGCCACTACCACGTCGACTACCGGCGGCTGGCGGGCTACGACCCGATCTTGCCGCCGGTGAGGTCGATGGATGCACGTCGTATGGGCGGGGGCACGGCGGACGATCGGGATGTCCGGTGGGCGTACCGGTTCGCGGATCTGCTCACCGCCAGCGGAGCAGGGCCGCTGTATCCGGGCCGGTGGTTGTTGCAGCCCAGCGCACCGAACCTGCGGTACGTGGAGGCAGCCGCATCGGTCCGGCAACCTGCCGGGACCGCCGAGCGGTGGTCCGAGCTGCTGGTCGATGACGATGCGGGGCAGCTCGACTGGTACATCCACGGCGGCAGCGGCCTCGTCCTGACCATGCGTCCGACGTCCCGGCCCGACGACGCGCGGGTGAAGAGCTACCGCAAGCAGGTCCGCAGCGGCACGCTGCCGCCGATCCTGTTGTGGTGGGTGAGCAGCCTCGACTCGTACCTTCTTCTCGACGGTCATGATCGGCTGGCCGCCTGCCTGGCCGAGATGGTCGAGCCGCCGCTGATGACCCTGACCGCGGTCGTCGACGCCGACGAGGTGCAACGGTGCCACGCCTGGTCGGTTCGCCATCATGCCGAGACCACCGCGCACATCGAACGCGAGATCTCCAAGGGCACGCCGGGCGCCGCTGACGCGCTGGTGGCTGAGCGACGGCGGCTCGCCGACGATTTCGTGGCACCGCAGCTCGCGACGAAGCCCAGCAAGGCCTGGATGCTCCCCGGCGGAGTGCCGCAGTGGGAGCGTGTGGCGACCCTGGCCGATCCCGTCTGGGCGGCGAACCATCATTGAGATCGGCGGCTCACGAACACTGGCGGTGCAGCGGGACCAGCGACGACGTCACCGCTATCTCCAAGGACGGAGCGGTGTTGATGCTTATCCCGCGCTAACGGGGGGAGGCGGGTGTAGCTTCGGCCAAGTCGGCGGCTTGATCGGTGCTTTGACCACGCCTGCTCGGTGATCGCGGTGGCGTCCCTGCCGAAGCCAGTCGTAGAAGGCGCTGTGGCCGACGCCAAGGAGTCGGCAGAGCAGACGGGCCGGGTAGGTGGTCTTCATCGTGTCGATGAACCGGTACGCGTCGGTCCGGTTCACTGCTCCGTCTCCAGCGGGTCAGTCGTTATGAACGACGAGGATGAGTTCGCCAGTAGTCAGAGGCGGTACGACTATCCACGAGACCTCATCACGCGCGCGGAGGGGACCGCCGAGTGGCTGTCGACTGCGCTGTACGACGGTGTGGAACCCTTCGGAAGCCGCTTCCGCACATGGCTGGACCAGGTCGGTTGAGAGTGGCTCCGGTATTGGACAAGCTGCCGAGGCCAGAGGGCGCACGCCTCACCGGTTTCCCATCTCGCAGGGCGCTTGACCTTCTGTAAGGCGGGGTCGCCCGGGTGCCTCTCTGAGGGCATGATGTGGCGGTGGTTACGGAGCAGGAGGCGAGAAGCATCGCAGCGGCGGTGCTGCAGGAGATGTCCTCGTTTCCGGACGTGCCGCCGCTTGCCATCGCCGATGTGAAGGAGCGCCCGGCCTTCTGGGTGTTCCACTACCAGTCGGTGCGGTACATCGAGACTGGATCCTTCCTCGACTCCGTCATGGGTAACGCGCCGATCCTTGTGGACCGGAAAACGGGGCAGGCCCACCACACGGGTACGGCTCGATCGATCGACTACTACGTCGCTGAGCACACCAACGGCCGACACACCTGCGCACTCTGCGCCTCCCCGCAGCCGTAAGCCCGAGCCCTCTTTGGGAGCCACGCGTCGGAGCGGGGGATGCGCGATGCCTCGAAGGCGGGTCGATGGTGTGCTGGCGTGCCCGCGGCGACGTCCCGTAGGAGTAAGAGGCCGTTATCGGTGGGGAGCACGGTCTCTGCCGAAGCACCGCAGCTGCCGGCGCCCGCTCCCGCTGCCGGCTCAAGCGTCGTCATCCCGCTCGGTGTAGCCGTGTGCGAGTAGCGCGGCTAGGAGTTGCGTGTTCCATGTCCGCTCATCGGCGTCGTGCCATCGGTGTTGCCGTGGGCACTGCCAGTTCGGTACCGGTTCTTCGGGGAGGAAGCATCCGCCGAGCGCAAGCTCGCCTGCGGCTGCGGCCTCTCTGGCTTCCGGCGCCGGGAGGCCGAAGAGCAGAGGAACGCCCGCGGCGTGGCAGTCGGGACAACTCGGAATCACCTCGTCACGGTACCGAGCCCACCTCATCTCGACCTCACAGCGTTCGCCTCCTTCGCCCCGTCCCGTGGGTTGTCGTCGATCTCTACAGTGTGGTTGCGGGCGTACGGCAGGGGAGGTGCGGCCATGGGCATCTGCGTCGTGTGCCGGGCGGATCAGCGCACGGTGGTGCTCATCAGCCGTTGGGGCGTTCCGCACGGTGCCTCGGGCACCAGGTCAACTACCGCTGGAGCAGCGTGGTGGCCTGCCCGGAGTGTGGTGCTGGCCTTCTGGTGCGCTTTGATCACGATTGCTTCCACCCGCCGTGGGAGGAGCCGTGGGACATGGACTGAGCCATTTTCATCCTGCGTGGCGGTCGGCTTCGACGCGGTGCAGGACGAGGATGGCCTGCACGATCGCGGTCGCTCGGCGTGGGCAGCAGCGCAGCTTGACCAGGATTTTCCAGG
>NZ_VISW01000028.1:0-61598 GCF_007827635.1 Micromonospora sp. CNZ296 | reverse complement strand
CGCACCAACCGCCGCACAAACACACCCGACGACCGCAACGCCACCTGATCCTCAACCCCCGACGACAACACCCCACACAACCGACCCCACACACCACCACCCAACACACCCGGCAAATCCACCAAACCACCCCACCGCAACGGCACCTCCAAACCCACCACCCGACCCAAACCCCACACCGCACCACCGTCCAGGTCGGTCAGAGGCTCGGAGTCGTCCACGGAGACGGCACCGCTGGTCAACCACCACAACCGACCCTCGACCTCGGTGACTGCAAGCGCCTGCGCGACCGCCAGTGCATCGACGACACCGGCGCCGGCCAGCGACATCAGCGAGATCATCCCGGCGACCGGTCCTGCGGCCGCCGAGGCGGCGGACAGCCGACGCGCGATCCCGTCCCGGTCCAGCTCGTCCAGCACCACGGGGATCATCTCGGCGCCCCGCTCCGCCAGCCCGGCCAGCAACGGGTGGTCCTCCTGGCCGGGGACCATCAGCACCAGCCAGGAGCCGGTCAGGTTCTCGTTCCCGGTCACGTCCTGACGCCGCCAGACCACGCGGTAGCGCCAGGAGTCCACAGTCGACCGCTGCTGTGCCGCCCGCCGCCACTGCGCGAGCTTCGGCAGGACCGCGCTGAACGGTTCGTCCGCGCCGACGCCCAGCTCGCCGCCGACCAGGTCGGGGTCGCCGGACTCCACGGCCGCCCAGAACCGCCCGTCGAGAGCTTCGCCGTGCGCGTCCCGGCGGGCCGCGGGCGCCGCCTCGGGCCAGTACCAGGTGTGGTCGAAGGCGTACGTGGGCAGGTCGACCACGCCCGGCCGGGCACCGGCCTGGCCGTGGTACGCCGCCCAGTCGACCGGCACACCCGCCACCCACAACTGCCCCAGCGCCGACGTCAACACGCCGACCTCCGGCTGATCCCGCCGCGACACCGCGACACAGCGCACCCCGGCATCAGCGACGATCTCCGCCACCATCGCCGTCAACGTCGCATCCGGGCCGATCTCCAGGAACGTGTCCACGCCCTGCCCCCGCAGAGCAGCCACCCCGTCGGCGAACCGCACGGGCTGCCGCACATGCCGCACCCAGTACTCCGGGTCAACCAGCTCCAGCGGCTCCGCGACCGCGCCGGTCACGTTCGACACGATCGGCACCCGCGGCACCCGCCAGTCCAGCCCTGCCACCACCGACGCAAACTCCTCCAGCATCGGCTCCATCAACCGCGAGTGGAACGCGTGACTGACCGAGAGTTCCTTGACCCGCCAACCCCGCTCACGACAGGCCGCCACCACCGAGGCCACCTCGCCGACGGCACCCGACACCACCACCGACTCCGGACCGTTCACCGCCGCGACGTCCACCGCCGCGCCGGTCACGCCGATCAGCTCGGCGACAGCCTCCTCCGACGCGCCGACCGCCGCCATCACCCCACCGCTGGGCAGGGCCTGCATCAACCGACCCCGCGCCGCCACCAGGGTGCACGCATCCGCCAGGGACAACACCCCGGACACGTACGCGGCCGTCACCTCACCGATCGAGTGACCGGCCAGGTAGTCGGCCCGCACACCCCACGACGCGAGCAACTCCCACAACGCCACCTCGATTGCGAACAGGCCCGCCTGCGCGAACACGGTCTGATCCAACAGAGCCGCAGTCTCCGAACCCGGCTCGGCGAACACCACCTCGCGCAACGCACGCGGCAGGCGCGGATCGATCTCCGCGCACACCTCGTCGAACGACGCCGCGAACACCGGGAACGCGTCGTACAGCTCCCGGCCCATACCCACACGCTGCGAACCCTGACCCGTGAACAACACCGCCCGACGACCCGCCGACACCACACCCGACAACCGACCCTCGGCCACCGCCGACAGACCAGCAACCAACTCGTCCACCGACGAACCCCACACCACCGCCCGATGCTCCAACGCAGCCCGGGTCGTCGCCAACGACCACGACACGTCCACCGGCGACAGACCACGATCGCGCACGAACGACGCCAACCGCCCGGCCTGACCCGACAGACCCCGCTCCGAACGCCCCGACACCACCCACGGCACCGGCAAAGCCACGGAAGCGCCCCTGGCAGACGCCGGGGCAGACTCCGGCTCCGCCGCGACCTCGGGGACGGCCTCGGGCTCCGGCTGCTCCAGAATCACGTGCGCGTTCGTCCCCGAAATACCGAACGACGACACACCCGCCCGCCGAGCCCGGCCAACACCCGGCCACTGCCGCGACTCGGTCACCAACTCCACCGCACCCGACGACCAATCCACATGCGACGACGGCACATCCACATGCAAAGACGCCGGCACCACCCCATACCGCATCGCCAAAATCATCTTGATGATCCCGGCCACCCCCGCAGCCGCCTGCGTATGACCGATGTTCGACTTCACCGACCCCAACAACAACGGCACATCCCGACCCTGCCCATACGTCGCCAACAACGCCTGAGCCTCAATCGGATCACCCAACGACGTACCCGTACCGTGCGCCTCCACCACATCCACATCAGCCGCCGACAAACCCGCAAACGCCAGAGCCTGCCGGATCACCCGCTGCTGCGACGGACCGTTCGGCGCCGTCAAACCATTCGACGCACCGTCCTGATTCACCGCCGTGCCCCGCACCACCGCCAACACCCGACGCCCGTCACGTTGCGCATCCGACAGCCGCTGCACCACGAGCACCCCGACGCCTTCGCCCCACGCGGTGCCGTCCGCAGACTCGGCGAAGGCCTTGCAGCGGCCGTCCGCCGACAGCCCGCCCTGGCGGGAGAACTCGATGAAGGCACCCGGGGTGGACATCACGGTGACGCCGCCGGCCAGCGCGAGGTCGCACTCGCCCGACCGCAGCGCCTGCACCGCCAGGTGCAACGCCACCAGCGACGACGAACACGCCGTGTCCACAGTCACCGCCGGCCCCTCGAAGCCGAACGAGTACGCCACCCGGCCCGACAACACGCTCGCGGAGGCGCCGGTCGCGCCGAATCCGGCGAGCGCCTCCCCGGCCTGGCGTACGACGGTCTCGTAGTCCTGGCCGTTGGTGCCGGCGAACACCCCGACGCGGCTGCCGCGCAGCGCGAGGGGTTCGATCCGGGCGTCTTCGAACGCCTCCCAGGAGACCTCCAGCAGCAGCCGCTGCTGCGGGTCCATGGCGAGCGCCTCCCGCGGCGAGATGCCGAAGAACTCCGCGTCGAAGCCGCCCGCGTCGGCCAGGAACGCCCCGCGCGAGACGTAGGAGTCGGTGCCGGCCAGCGACTCCAGGTCCCAGTGCCGGTTGGCCGGGAAGTCCGACATCGCGTCGGCACCGGCCGTCAGCAGGTCCCAGAGCCCTTCCGGGGACTCGGCTCCGGCCGGGAATCGGCAGCCCATGCCGACGATGACGATCGGGTCGTCGCCCACGACGGGGCCGGTGGCGGCGGGGACGGGCAGCGCCTGCCCGCCGAGCAGCTCGGCGTGGATGTGGCCGGCCAGGGCGGTGGAGTTCGGGTAGTCGAAGGCGAGCGTGGTCGGCAGCGCGAGGCCGGTCGCCGCGTCGAGCCGGTTGCGCAGCTCGACGGCTGCCAGCGAGGTGAAGCCGAGGTCCTGGAACGCCCGGTCCGGCGCCACCCGCTCGGCGGACTCGTGGCCGAGCACGGCCGCGACCTCGGCACGCACGAGTTCGCCGAGGGCGCGCAGCTGCTCCGCACCGGACATCCCCGCCAGGCGGAGGCGCAGGTCGGCCGCCGGCACTGGGGCGTCGGCGGGCACCGCCGCGCCGGCCTCGGCCAGCAGGTCGCGGACCAGCGGGTGGGCGCGCCGAGGACCGGTGACGGCCACCCGGGCCCAGTCGATGTCGGCCACGACGAGGTACGTCTCGTCGCGGTCCAGCGCCCGGCTGAAGGCGCGCACGGCTGTCTCCGGCGCCATCGCGTCGAAACCGGTGCGGCTGAGCCGCTGTTCGAAGTCGCCCGCGCTCACCCCGCCGTCGGCCCACAGGCCCCAGGCGAGCGAGGTCGCCGACAGCCCCTCGGCGCGGCGGCGCTGCGCCAGGGCGTCGAGGAACGCGTTGCCCGGCGCATACGTGGCCTGGCCGGCGGCGCCCATCAGGCCGGCGAGGGAGGAGAAGAGGACGAAGGCGGAGAGGTCGCTGCCCCGGGTCAGCTCGTCCAGGTTGCGCGCGGCGTCGACCTTCGCCCGCAGGGCGGTGGCCAGCTGGTCGACACTCACGGCGTTGACGACGTTGTCGTCGAGGGCCGCGGCGGTGTGCACGACCGCGCTCAGCGGAAGCTCGGCGGGGATCGAGTCGAGCAGCGTCGCGAGCGCGGCCCGGTCGGCCACGTCGCAGGACGCGAGGGTGACCCGGGTGCCGAGCCCGGCGAGTTCCTCGGCGAGGGCGGTCGCGCCGGGCGCCTCGCCACCCCGCCGGCTGACCAGAAGGAGGTGTTCGGCTCCTTCGGCGGCCAGCGCGCGGGCGACGTGTCCCCCGAGTGCCCCGGTGCCGCCGGTGATCAGCACCGTGCCGCGCGGCTTCCAGGAACCGCGCGCACCGGTGTCGCCGTACGTCGCACGAACGAGCCGGCGGGCGTGGCCGCCGGTGCCGCGCAGGGCGATCTCGTCCTCCTGGCCGGTGCCGGCGATCAGCGTCCGGAGCATGCGCACGACGCCCTGGTCGGGCTGCTCGGGGAGGTCGACGAGCCCGCCCCACCGGTGCGGGTGCTCGGCGCGCAGCACGCTGCCGAAGCCCCACGCCATGGCCTGCACGGGGTCGACGTGCCGGTCGCGGGATCCGACGGAGACCGCGCCGCGGGTGGCGATCCAGAGCCGGGCGGTGATCCCGGCGTCGCCGAGCGCCTGCGCGAGCGCGACCGTGCCGGCGAGGCCCGTCGGCACGGAGGCGGCCCCGGCGTACGGCTGGGTGTCGAGGGCCAGCAGGGAGAGTACGGGCAGCACGTCCCCGTCGCGGCCGGTCGACGCCTCGGCGAGGTCGTGGGCGAGGCGCTTGCGGTCGCACGTGGCGTCGACCTCGACGATCCGCCCGCCGGCGGCGCCGAGGGCGGCGGCCCAGTCCGTCACGGCCGCGTCGGCGTCGGCCGGTACGACGAGCAGGAAGTCGGTCGCCTCGGCGCGGGCGGCGTCGTCCGTGAGCGGCTGCCAGGCCACCCGGTAGCGCCAGGAGTCGAGGGCCGCCTCGGCGTCCCGGCGGCGTCTCCAGGTGGACAGCGCCGACAGCACGTCCGCGAGCGGGGCGTCGGCGTCGACGGCCAGGCTCTCGGCGAGGGTCGTCAGGTCCTCCGCCTCGATCGCCCGCCAGAAGTCCTCGTCGGCGGCGGTACGCCGGGCGGCGGGGGGACGGTAGGACCGCGTCGCGGCATTGATCCAGTAACGTCGATGGTCGAAGGCGTACGTGGGCAGGTCGACCACGCCCGGCCGGGCGCCGGTCTGACCGTGGTAGGCGGCCCAGTCGACCGGCACACCCGCCACCCACAACTGCCCCAAGGCCGCCGTCACCGCAGCGAGCTCCGACTGGTCCCGCCGCGACGCCGGAACCCGCCGCACCCCCGCATCCGCGACGATCTCCGCCACCATCGCCGTCAACGTCGCGTCCGGGCCGATCTCCAGGAAGGTGTCCACCCCCTGTGCCCGCAACGCCGCCACACCGTCGGCGAAGCGCACCGGCTGCCGCACGTGCCGCACCCAGTACTCCGGATCCACCAGCTCCAACGGGTCCGCCACGGAACCCGTCACGTTCGATACCACCGCGACGCGCGGCACCCGCCAGTCGAGCCCCGCCACCACCGACCGGAACTCTTCCAGCATCGGCTCCATCAGGCGGGAGTGGAACGCGTGACTGACCGACAGTTCCTTGACCCGCCTACCCCGCTCGCGAGCGGTCGCCACCACCGAGGTCACCTCGCCGACGGCACCCGACACCACCACCGACGCCGGACCGTTCACCGCCGCGACGTCGACCGCCGCTTCCGCAGCATCGATGATCCCCCGCACCGCGGACTCGGGCGCACCCACCGCCGCCATCACCCCACCGGCCGGCAGCGCCTGCATCAACCGGCCCCGCGCCGCCACCAAAGTGCACGCATCAGCCAACGACAACACCCCGGACACGTACGCGGCCGTCACCTCACCGATCGAATGACCCGCCAGGAAATCCGCCCGCACACCCCACGACGACAACAACTCCCACAACGCCACCTCGACCGCGAACAACCCCGCCTGCGCGAACACGGTCTGATCCAACAGAGCCGCAGTCTCCGAACCCGTCTCCGCGAACACCACGTCGCGCAACGCACGCGGCAACAAGCCATCGAAACGGGCGCACACCTCGTCGAACGCCGACGCGAACACCGGAAACGCGTCGTACAGCTCCCGGCCCATGCCCACACGCTGCGAACCCTGACCCGTGAACAACACCGCCCGACGACCCGCCGACACCACACCCGCAGACCGGCCCTCGGCCACCGCCGCAAGGCCCGCCGCCAGCTCGTCCACGTCCGATCCCCACACCACCGCCCGATGCTCCAACGCAGCCCGGGTCGTCGCCAACGACCACGACACGTCCGCCACCGCAAGGCCGGACCGATCCCGCACGAACGACGCCAACCGAGCCGCCTGACCCGCCAGACCCCGCTCGGAGCGCCCCGACAGCATCCACGGCACCGGCAACCCGACGGGCGCGGCAGACGCCGCGGCGTGCTCCGGCTCCGCCTGTTCGATGATCACGTGGGCGTTCGTGCCGGAGATGCCGAACGACGACACGGCAGCCCTGCGTGCGCGGCCCGCACCCGGCCACTCGCGCGCCTGGGTCACCAGCTCCACCGCACCCGACGACCAGTCCACATGCGACGAGGGCTCGTCCACGTGCAGCGTCGCCGGCACGGTCCCGTACCGCATTGCCAAGACCATCTTGATGACGCCCGCCACCCCGGCGGCGGCCTGCGTGTGGCCGATGTTCGACTTCACCGACCCCAGCAGCAGCGCGTCCCGGTCGTCGCGGTCCTGCCCGTACGTGGCGAGCAGCGCCTGGGCCTCGATGGGGTCGCCCAGCGTCGTGCCCGTGCCGTGCGCCTCCACGACGTCGACGTCGGCGACGCCCAGCCGGGCGTTCGCGAGGGCCTGGCGGATCACCCGCTGCTGCGAGGGGCCGTTCGGCGCCGTCAACCCGTTCGACGCGCCGTCCTGGTTGACGGCCGTGCCCCGCACGACCGCGAGGACCCGGCGCCCGTCGCGCCGCGCGTCCGACAGCCGCTGCACCAGCAGCACGCCGACGCCCTCGGACCAGCCCGTGCCGTCCGCCGCGTCGGAGAACGACTTGCACCGGCCGTCGGGGGCCATGCCCCGCTGGCGGGAGAAGTCGATGAACGTCTCGGGCGTCGCCATCACGGTGACGCCGCCGGCCAGCGCGAGGTCGCACTCGCCCGACCGCAGCGCCTGCACCGCCAGATGCAACGCCACAAGCGACGACGAACACGCCGTGTCCACAGTCACCGCCGGACCCTCGAACCCGAACGAGTACGCCACCCGACCCGACAACACGCTGCTGGCGGTGCCGACGCCGAGGTAGCCGTCGAGGGCCTCCGGAACGTCGGCCAGCCCGGCGGCGTGGTTGTGGTACATCATGCCGGCGAACACGCCGACGGGGCGGCCCCGCAGCGCGAGCGGGTCGATCCGGGCGTCCTCGATGGCCTCCCACGCGGTCTCCAGCAGCAGCCGCTGCTGCGGGTCCATGGCGAGCGCCTCGTGCGGCGAGATCTTGAACAGGCTGGCGTCGAAGTCGCCGGCGTCGGCCAGGAAGCCGCCCTCGCGGGCGTAGCTGCTGCCCCGGCGCGCGCCGGACGGGTCGTACAGGTCAGCGACGTCCCAGCCCCGGTCGGCGGGGAAGCCGGTGATGCCGTCGCCACCGGCCACGAGGAGGTCCCACAACTGCTCGGGGCTGCGCACGCCGCCGGGGTAGCGGCAGCTCATGCCGACGATCGCGATCGGCTCGTCGAGCGCCGCGACGGCGGCGACCGGGGTCGCCTGGGCGTCGGCCCCGGTTCCGGTCTCGGCGTCCAGGTGGTCGGCGAGGGCGAGCGGGGTCGGGTGGTCGAAGACCAGGGTCGCGGGCAGGCGCAGGCCGGTGACCGCACCCAGCCGGTTGCGCAGTTCGACGGCGGTCAGCGAGTCGAAGCCCAGCTCGGTGAACGGGCGTCCGGCCTCGACGGCGGCGGCGTCGGCGTACCCCAGGACCGTCGCGACCTGGTCGAGGACGAGCCGCAGCAGGGCCGCGGCGCGCTCCTCGCGGTCGAGCCCGGCCAGCCGCTCGGTCAGCGCGGCGGTCTCCGCCGGGCCGGAGCGCGCGGCGCGGCGCCGGGGCGCGCGGACCAGGCCGCGCAGGACCGACGGCAGGGTGCCCGCCTCGGCCTGGGCGCGCAGCGCCGGACCGTCCAGCACCATCGGCACCGTCGCGGGCAGGCCGGTGAGCAGCGCGGCGTCGAGCAGGGCGAGGCCGTCCGCCTCGGGAAGCGGCCGTACGCCCGCGCGGGCCAGCCGGTCGGTGTCGGCCCGGTCGAGGCCGGCGGTCATGCCGCCGCCCGACTCGGCCCACGGGCCCCAGGCCAGGGAGTGTGCGGGGAGGCCCGCGGCCCGCCGCCGGTGGGCGAGTGCGTCCAGGAAGGCGTTGGCCGCCGCGTAGTTGGCCTGGCCGGGGCTGCCGGTCACGCCCGCCGCCGACGAGTACGTGACGAAGAGCGCGAGGCGGCTGCCGGCGGTCAGGTCGTGCAGGTGCGCGGCGGCGTCCACCTTCGGCCGGAGCACCTCGCCGAGGGCCTCGGGGGTGAGCGAGGTCAGGGTGCGGTCGGCCAGTACGCCGGCGGTGTGCACCACGCCGGTGAGCGGGTGCGCCGGGTCGATCCGGTCCAGCAGCGCGGCGAGGGCGTCGGGGTCGGCGGCGTCGCACGCCTCGACCGTCGCGGTGGCGCCCAGGTCGGCGAGGTCGGCGAGCAGGTCGGCGGCGCCGGCCGCGGCGGGCCCGCGCCTGTTGGTCAGCACCAGGTGGCGGACCCCGTGCCGGGTGACGAGGTGGCGGGCGACGAGCGCGCCCAGGGCACCGGTGCCGCCGGTGACCAGCACCGTGCCGTCCGGGTCCAGCGCCGGCGCCGGCGCGTCGGGTTCCGGGGCGGCGACGAGCCGGGGCACCCGGACCACGCCGTCGCGCACCGCCGCTTGCGGCTCGTCGGCCGACAGCAGGCCGGCGAGGGCGGAGGCGGAGCTCTCCTCGTCGTCGAGGTCGACGACGAGGAACCGGCCGGGGTGTTCGGCCTGGGCGGACCGGAGCAGGCCCCACACGGCGGCGCCGGCCAGGTCGGCCACGTCGGCGTCGGCGTCCACGGCGACGGCGCCGCGGGTGAGGAGCACCAGCCGGGACCCGCCGGTGTGGCGCTCGGCGGCGAGCCAGCCCTGGAGCACGGCGAGGACCTCGGCGAGCAGGTCGTGGACCGGGCCGGGGCCGGTCGCGGCAGCGCCGGCCGCCTGGTACAGCACGACGTCGGGTACCCCCGCGTCGCAGAGCGCGGCGAGGTCGGCGTGCCGGTCGGCGGTCACGCCGGTCGGCAGCGGCGTGGGGCGGTCGCCGAGCACCGCCCAGGTCGTGCGGTCGGGCGCGCCCACGCCCCCGGCGTGCCGGGGCCAGTCGAGGCGGAACAGCGCGCGGCGCCACGGGGATCCGCCGGCGGTGAGTTCCCCGGCCGGCAGGGGCCGCAGCACCAGGGAGCCGATCCGGGCGACGGGCGCACCGGTCGCGTCGGCGACCAGCATGGACACCGTGTCCGCACCGGTGGGGGTCAGCCGTACCCGCAGCGTGTCGGCACCGTGGGCGGACAGGGTCACGTCGGACCAGGCGAACGGCATCCGGGCCTCGCCGGGGTCGACGATGCCGAACCCGACCGCCTGCACGGCGGCGTCGAGCAGCGCCGGGTGCAGCCCGTACCCACCGGCGTCGCCGGCCTCCGGGTCGGGCAGCGCCACCTCGGCGTACACGTCGGTGCCGACGCGCCAGGCGGCGCGCAGCCCGGAGAAGGCCGGGCCGTACGCGAAACCGGCCCGCGCCGCCCGCCCGGTCAGCTCCGACACGTCCAGGGAGGTGGCGTCGCTCGGCGGCCACTGCGCCGGCGTGCCGATGTCCTCATCCGGCTCCGGGGTGAGCAGGCCGGTGGCGTGTCGCACCCAGATGTCGTCGGTGCCGGCGCGGCGGGCGTGGACGGTGAGCTGCCACGCTCCGCCACCGGCGCGTTCGGCGGCGACCTGCACGTCGACGCCGCCGGTCTCGGGCAGCACCAGCGGCGCCTGGAGGGTCAGCTCGGCGAGCCGTTCGGCGCCGACCTCCGCGCCGGCCTGCAGCGCCAGCTCCACGAACCCGGTGCCGGGCAGGAGCACGACGTCGCGCAGGGCGTGGTCGGCCAGCCAGGGCTGGGTCTCCACGGACAACCTGCCGGTGAGCGTCACCTCGTCGCCGTCGGCCGAGCGGAACACCGCGCCGAGCAGCGGGTGGCCGGTCGGGGTCAGCCCGGCGGCGGTCACGTCGGCGGGCTGCGGCAGGGGCAGCAGCCAGTAGCGTTCGCGTTGGAACGCGTACGTGGGCAGGTCGACCGGCACGGGCGGGCCGGCGAACAGGGCCGCCCAGTTCACCGGCACGCCCCGGGTCCACAGGGTGGCCGCGGCGGCAAGGGCGCTCGTCGCCTCGTCGTGCTCGGCGCGCAGCACGGGGACGCAGACTGCCTGGTCCGCGCCGACGATCTCCTGGGTGAGCGCGCAGAGCACCCCGCCCGGTCCCACCTCGACGTACGCGCCCACACCCAGCTCACGCAGGGTGGTCACGGCGGCGTCGAAGCGGACCGTGTCGCGGACGTTGCGCAGCCAGTACGCCGGGGAGCACACCTCTTCGGGGTCGAGCACCGCTCCGGTCACTGTGGAGACCACGGGGATGCGGGGCGCGGCGAAGGCCAGTTGCCCGAGCACGTCGCCGAACGCGTCGAGCATCGGGTCCATGCGGGCGGAGTGGAACGCGTGGCTGACCCGCAGCCGCCTGGTGCTGCGGCCGAGGGCCGCGAAGTGCGCGGCGACCGCCAGCACGGCGTCCTCGTCGCCGGAGACGACGACGGACTCCGGGCCGTTGACGGCGGCCAGCCGGGCGCCGGCCGTCCCGGCGACGGTGGCCAGGTGCGCGTGCACCTCCGCCTCGGTGGCACGGATCGACACCATGGCGCCACCGGTGGGCAGCGCCTGCATCAGGGTGCCCCGGGCGGCCACCAGGCGGGCGGCGTCGGGCAGCGACAGGACGCCGGCGATGTGCGCGGCGGCCACCTCGCCGACCGAGTGCCCGGCCACGAAGTCCGGCACGACACCCCAGGACTCGACGAGCCGGTAGGCGGCGACCTCGACGGCGAAGAGCGCCGCCTGGGCGTACCCGGTGCGGTCGAGAACGTCGGCGGGGCCGTCGAGCACGCCGCGCAGCGGCCGGTCGAGGTGCTTGTCCAACTCTGCGCAGGCGGCGTCGAATGCCTCGGCGAAGGCCGGGAAGGCGGCGTACAACCGCTGGCCCATGCCGACGCGCTGGGCGCCCTGGCCGGTGCAGAGCACCGCGACGCGGGTGGGGCCGGCGACCCCGCGCCGCACGGACGCCGCCGGGATCCCGTCGGCCAGCGCGCCGAGCCCGGCGAGCAGCTCGTCCCGGTCGGCACCGAGCAGCACCGCCCGGTGTTCCAGGACGGACCGGCCGGTGGCCAGGGCCCGGCCCACGGCGGCCGGCGTGGCATCGGGGTGCTCGGCGAGCCAGGAGCGCAGCCGGTCGGCCTGGGCACCGAGCGCTGCGGCGCTGCGCGCGGAGACGACCCACGGCAGCGGGTCGGGGCCGGTGACGGCGTCGGTGGCCGGCTGCGGCGCGGGCGGGGCGGCCTCGACGATGACGTGGGCGTTGGTGCCACTGACGCCGAACGAGGAGACGCCGGCGCGCATGGGCCTCGTCGCGCTCGGCCACGGGCGCGGCTCGCGGAGCAGGCTCACCGCGCCGGCCGACCAGTCGACGTGCGGGGACGGCTCGTCGACGTGCAGGGTGCGCGGCAGGACGCCGTGACGCATCGCCATGACCATCTTGATGACGCCGGCGACGCCGGCGGCGGCCTGGGTGTGCCCGAGGTTCGACTTGATCGATCCGAGCCACAGGGGCTGGTCGTCGGCCCGGTCCCGGCCGTACGTGGCGAGCAGGGCCTGCGCCTCGATGGGGTCGCCGAGGCGGGTGCCGGTGCCGTGGGCCTCGACGGCGTCCACGTCAGCCGGGGCGAGCCGGGCGTTGGCGAGGGCCTGGCGGATCACGCGTTGCTGCGACGGGCCGTGCGGCGCGGTGAGGCCGTTGGAGGCGCCGTCCTGGTTGACCGCGCTGCCGCGCACCACGGCGAGCACCCGGTGGCCGTTGCGCTGGGCGTCGGAGAGCCGCTCCAGCAGCAGCAGCCCGGCGCCCTCGCTCCAGCCGGTGCCGTCGGCGGTGGCCGCGAAGGACTTGCACCGCCCGTCCGGGGACAGGCCGCGCTGGCGGCTGAAGCCGATGAACGTGTCGGGGCTGGACATGACGGTGACGCCGCCGGCCAACGCGAGGGTGCACTCGCCGGAGCGCAGCGCCTGCACGGCGAGGTGCAGCGCCACCAGTGAGGACGAGCAGGCGGTGTCGACGGTGACGGCCGGGCCCTCGAACCCGAAGGTGTACGAGATCCGGCCGGAGACGACGCTGCCGTGGTTGCCCGTGCCGACGAACGCCTCCACCTCCTGCGGGACGCCGTTGAGCCGGGAGACGTAGTCGTGGTACATGACGCCGGTGAAGACGCCGGTGCGGCTGCCCTTGAGCGAGTCCACGGCGAGGCCGGCCCGCTCGACCGTCTCCCAGGCGACCTCCAGCAGGAGGCGCTGCTGCGGGTCCATGGCCAGCGCCTCGCGGGGCGAGATGCCGAAGAACCCGCCGTCGAACTCGCCGGCGTCGTGCAGGAAGCCGCCCTCGCGGGTGTACGACTTGCCGTGCGCGTCCGGGTCGGGGTCGTAGAGGTTCTCCACGTCCCAGCCCCGGTCCGCCGGGAAGGGTGTGACGGCGTCGACGCCGGACTCGACCAGCCGCCACAGCGCCTCCGGAGTCCGCACCCCGCCCGGGTAGCGGCAGCCCATCCCCACGATCGCGATCGGCTCGTGATTCTGCTCGTCGACTGCCCGCAGGCGTTCGCTGGTCTCGTGCAGGTCAGCGGTGACGCGCTTGAGGTACTCGCGGAGCTTGGCTTCGTTCGCCATCGGGTTGATCACCTGTCGCTAAGGGGCAAGCGGCGGACTCGTGCTCAGGATCGGCCGAACTTCTGATCGATGAAGTCGAACAGCTCGTCGTCCGAGGCGTCATCGAGGGCCTGGCTGACGTCGTCGGGCCGGGCGGTGGCGTCGCTCCACCGGGTGACCAGCGTCCGGAGGCGGACCGCCACGGCGGTACGCGTCTCGTCGTCGGCGGCCAGCCGCTCCAGCTCTTCCGGCGCGGTCGCGGCGAATGCGGCCTCCAGCCGGTCCAGCTCGGCGAGCAGGCCCGGTTCGGGCTCCGGCGGGACGGCGTCGACCAGCAAGAAGTCGGCGAGGGCGGCGGGCGTGGGGCAGTCGAAGATCAGGCTCGCCGGCAGCCGGATGCCGGTGAGGGCGGTCAGCCGATTGCGCAGCTCCACGGCCGTCAGCGAGTCGAAGCCGAGGCCGGTGAACGTCTGCCCGGACGGTACGACGGTGGCCGGCGGGTAGCCGAGCACCTCGATGACCTGCGCCTTGACCAGTTCCTCCACCAGCCGGCCGCGTTCCGCCTCGGGCGTGCCGGCGAGGCGCTGCGCGAAGGACGGACCGCCGTCGCCACCGCCCTCGACGACGCGTCGCCGGGCCCGGACCAGGCCGCGCAGCGGCGCCGGGAGCTGGCCGGCGTCGGCCTGGCGGCGCAGCGCGGCGAGGTCGAGCAGCGCCGGCACCAGGTGAGGGCGTCCACCGTGCAGGCCGGCGTCGAAGAGGCGCAGCGCCTGGCCGGTGTCGAGTGGGCTGAGGCCGTTGCGGCTCATCCGCTGCCGCTGGGCGGCGTCGAGTGCGCCCGTCATCCCGCTGTCCGCGGCCCAGAGGCCCCAGGCCAGGGACGTGGCGGCGAGGCCGGAGGCGTGCCGGTGCCCGGCGAGGCCGTCGAGGAACGCGTTCGCGGCGGCGTAGTTGCCCTGCCCGGGGCCGCCGAGGACGCCGGCGACCGACGAGAAGAGGACGAACATCGCCAGCGGCCGCGATCGGGTCAGCTCGTGCAGGTGCCAGGCGGCGTCGGCCTTGGCGGAGAGGACGGCTGACAGCCGGCCGGGGGTCAGCGCCGAGATCACCGCGTCGTCGAGGACGCCGGCGGCGTGCACCACGCCGGTGAGCGGGTGCTCGGCGGGAACGTCGTCCAGCACCGCGGCCAGGCGGTCCCGGTCCGCCACATCGGCGGCGACCAGGCGGGCCTGCGCACCCAGCGCGGTCAGCTCGGCGAGCAGCTCCGCGGCGCCGGGGGCGTCGGTTCCGCGGCGGCTGACCAGCAGCAGATGGCGCACCTTGTGCGTACTGACCAGGTGCCGGGCCAGCAGACCGCCGAGGGCGCCGGTGGCTCCGGTGACCAGGACCGTCCCGTCGGGGTCGAGGACGGCGGCCGGGACCGGTTCGAGGACGGCTGGCGCGAGCCGGGGCGTCAGCACCTGCTCGTCCCGGACCGCCAGTTGGGGTTCGCCGGTGGCGACCGCACGGGCCACCAGGTCCACCGTGCAGGACTCCGGCTGCCGCGCCTCGTCGAGGTCCACGAGCACGAAGCGGTCGGGGTGCTCGGCCTGGGCCGAACGCAGCAGGCCCCAGACCGCCGCGCCGGGCAGGTCGCCCGCACGGCAGGTGTCGCCGGCGGAGACGGCCCCGCGGGTCAGCACGACCAGCCGCCGCGCCGCCAGCCGGTCGTCGGCGAGCCAGCCCTGGACGGCGGTCAGCACTGCGGTGAGCCGGCTGCGCGTCGCGGCGGGGACCGGGGCGTGCTCGTCGTCGGCGTACGCGGCGAGCAGCACCAGTTCGGGGTCGATCCGGCCGGAGTCGACCGCCTCCGCCAGCTCGGCGAGCCTGTACCTGGCGATCTCGGACAGGTCGGACGGTGCGTCGCCGAGGAGCACCACCCGAACGGTCGCCGGGGTGCCCGGCCGCACGCTCTGCCAGCTGACGGCGTACAGCGAGTCGGCGGCGGAGTCACCGGCGCGCACCTGGTCGGCGGTGACGGGGCGAGAGACCAGGGAGTCTATCCGGGCGACGGGTGCGCCGGCCGGGTCGGTCAGGGTCAGGGTCACGCCGCCGCCGCTGCGCCGGGCGCGTACCCGCAGCGCGGTCGCGCCGACCGCCGAGAGGGTGACGCCGGTCCAGGCGAAGGGCAGGCGTACTCCGTAGGCATCCTCCCCGTCGGAGTCGAGCAGACCGACGATGTGCAGCGCCGCGTCCAGCAGGGCGGGATGCAGGCCGAAGCCGGCGACCTCGGTGCCGTCGGGCACCGCCACCTCGGCGTACACCTCGTCGTCGGTGCGCCAGACGGCGCGCAGGCCACGGAAGAGCGGACCGTACTCGACGCCCAGACGGGACAGTTCGGTGTAGATGCCGTCGACCGCGACGGCGGTGGCGGCGCTGGGCGGCCACGGCGCCGGATCGGACCTGTCGGGCTGCGGTACGGCCGGGGCGAGGATGCCCGCCGCGTGACGGTCCCACTCGCCGTCCGGGTCGGCGGCGGCTCGGGAGTGGATGGTGACCGTCCGGCGACCGTCCTCGTCCACCGCGCCCAGCTTCACCTGCACCGCCCTGGTGCCGTCCTCGGCGAGCGCCAGCGGGGCCTGGAGGGTCAGCTCGTCGAGGGTGTCGCAGCCGACCTGCGCGCCCGCGTGCAGGACCATCTCGACCAGGGCGGCGCCGGGCACCACCACCGAGTCCCAGACGACATGTTCGGCGAGCCACGGGTGTGTCAGTACGGAGAGTTCGGTGCCGAAGACCCGTACGTCGTCGTCGGCCACGCGTACGGCGGCGTCGAGCAGCGTGTGGTCGACGGGGCGGACGCCGAGTCCGGGCGCCGACTCAGCCCCCGTAATGGTGTTGAGCCAGTAGCGCTGATGGTCGAAGGCGTACGTGGGCAGGGCGATGGTGCGGGGACGTGCCCCGGCCGCCCGCTCAGGGCCGGACCCGTCGAGGGCGGTGAGGTATCCGGTCCAGTCGACGCGGCCGCCGGTGACGTACCACTCGGCGAGGGCGGCGCGCAGCGTGTCGGCCTCGGAATGGCCGGCACGCATCGTGGCGACGTACCGCACGTCGCCGGCCGCCTCCACACAGTCCTGCGCCATGGCGGTGAGTACGGCGTCGGGGCCGATCTCGAGGAACTGCACGACGTCCTGCTGGTGGAGCGTGCGCACCGCGTCGGCGAACCGCACGGGCTGGCGTACGTGCCGGACCCAGTAGCCCGGGTCGGTGAGTTCGTCCGCCTCCGCCACCGCGCCCGTCACGTTCGACACGACCGGCACCCGCGGCACCCGCCAATCCAACCCGGACACCACCGACCGGAACTCATCCGACATCGGATCCATCAACCGCGAATGAAACGCGTGACTGACCGACAACTCCTTGACCCGCCAACCCCGCTCACGCGAGGCCGCCACCACCGAAGCGACCTCGCCAGCGGCACCCGACACCACCACCGACGCCGGACCGTTCACCGCCGCGATATCCACGCCCGCACCGGTCACGCCGATCAGCTCGGCGACAGCCTCCTCCGACGCGCCCACCGCCGCCATCACCCCACCAGCCGGCAACGCCTGCATCAACCGGCCCCGCGCCGCCACCAGCACACACGCATCCGCGAGGGAGAGCATCCCCGCCACATACGCGGCCGTCACCTCACCGATCGAATGACCCGCCACAAAATCCGCCCGCACACCCCACGACGACAACAACTCCCACAACGCCACCTCGACCGCGAACAGACCAGCCTGGGCAAAGACGGTCTGATCCACCAGGGCAGCCTCATCCGACCCCGCCTGCGCGAACACCACCTCGCGCAACGCACGCGGCAACAAACCATCGAAACAGGCGCACACCTCGTCGAACGACGCCGCGAACACCGGGAACGTCTCGTACAGCTCCCGGCCCATACCCACACGCTGCGAACCCTGACCCGTGAACAACACCGCCCGACGACCCACCGACACCACACCCGACACCGCCGGCCCGCCCTCAGCAACAGCCGACAGACCAACGGCAAGCTCGTCCACCGACGAACCCCACACCACCGCCCGATGCTCCAACGCCGCCCGCGACGTCACCAACGACCACGACACATCCCACAGCGACAGACCACGACCACGCACGAACGACGCCAACCGCTCGGCCTGACCCGACAAACCCCGTTCCGAACGACCCGACACCACCCACGGCACCGGCAACCCGACCGGCGCCACCCCGCCCTCAAGGTCGGCCCCGGCTTCAGCCTCCGGCTGCTCCAGGATCACGTGCGCGTTCGTCCCCGAAATACCGAACGACGACACACCCGCCCGCCGGGGACGCTCCACGCCCGGCCACTGCCGCGAGGACGTCACCAACTCCACCGCACCCGACGACCAGTCCACATGCGACGACGGCGCATCCACGTGCAAAGACGCCGGCACCATCCCATGCCGCATCGCCAGAATCATCTTGATGATGCCTGCCACCCCGGCGGCGGCCTGCGTATGACCGATGTTCGACTTCACCGATCCCAGCAACAACGGCACATCCCGACCCTGCCCATACGTCGCCAACAACGCCTGCGCCTCGATCGGATCACCCAACGTCGTACCCGTACCGTGCGCCTCCACCACATCCACATCGGCCGCCGACAAACCCGCGTTGGCGAGCGCCTGCCGGATCACCCGCTGCTGCGACGGACCATTCGGCGCCGTCAAACCATTCGACGCACCATCCTGATTCACCGCCGAACCCCGCACCACCGCCAACACCCGACGCCCCTCACGCCGCGCATCCGACAACCGCTGCACCAACAACATCCCGACACCCTCGGCGAGCGCTGTGCCGTCCGCCGCGTCGGCGAACGCCCGGCACCGGGCCACCGGGGACAGGTTTCCCTGCCTGGTGAAATCGATGAACACCGCAGGGGTGGGCATGACCGTGACGCCGCCGGCCAGAGCGAGATCGCACTCCCCCGACCGCAGCGCCTGCACCGCCAGATGCAACGCCACCAGCGACGACGAACACGCCGTGTCCACAGTCACCGCCGGACCCTCGAAACCGAACGAATACGCCACCCGGCCCGAGGCGATGCTGCCCGCGTTGCCGAGACCGAGGTAGTCCTCCACGCCCGCCGGCGGGGTCTGCGGCGGATGCGCGTACCCGCTGTGGGTCATGCCGGCGAAGACCCCGGCCCGGGCGTTCTTCAGGCTGGTGGGGTCGATTCCCGCCGACTCGACGGCCTCCCACGAGGTCTCCAGCAGCAGCCGCTGCTGCGGGTCCATGGCGAGCGCCTCACGCGGCGAGACCTCGAACAGCCGGGAGTCGAACTCGGCGGCGTCGGCCACGAATCCGCCCTCGCGGACCGAGGAGGTGCCCGGCCGGGACCGCTCCGGGTCGTAGAGCGCGTTGAGGTCCCAGCCACGGTCGGTGGGGAAGGAGGCGATCGCGTCACCGCCGGACGCGACGAGGTCCCACAGTTCCTCGGCCGTGCGCACCCCGCCGGGGAACCGGCAGCCGATACCGACGATCGCGATGGGCTGCTGCGCGTCGGCCTCGACGTCCCGGAGCCGTTGCCGGGTCCGCCGCAGGTCGGCGGTGACTCTCTTGAGGTACTCCCGGAGCTTCTCTTCGGTGTCCATCATCCCAGCCCATCGCGATTCACGGCGGAGACTCGACGTAAGCGACGGTACGAATGCGCAGAGTTCTCAGGCGACACCTGTATCTGTCGTTCGGCTCGCTCGGCCGAGAGCCACGCAGATCCCCATCTGCCGGGAGAAGTTATTGGTTACGCGCGAGCGCGGACAACCCCTAACCAGGCAACCGACCAGCTAGGGGTGTCCGGTCCCGACCCGCCGCACTAGCGTCGCCTCGACCGGGTCCACGCCCGATCCGGTCGGCAACCGCAGCCGCCGGAAGGACCACCAGAGGATGACCACGCCAGAAACCGACAACGGCTTGTGGGTGCGACGCTTCCACCCCGCCCCGGGCGGCGCGAGGCGCCTGGTGTGCCTGCCCCACGCCGGCGGGTCGGCAAGCTTCTACTTCCCGGTGTCCCGCGGTCTCTCCCCCGCGGTGGAGGTGCTGTCGATCCAGTACCCGGGGCGGCAGGACCGGCGCCACGAGAAGTGCATCGGCGACATCCACGACCTCGCGCGCGAGGTGTTCACCGTGCTGCGGCCCTGGCGGGACGAGCCGCTGGCCATCTTCGGGCACAGCATGGGGGCCAGCCTCGGCTTCGAACTCGCCCGGCTCATCGAGCAGGACGGCGGCAGCGTCGCGCATCTGTTCGCGTCCGGGCGCCGGGCGCCGTCGAAGTCACGGCACGAGACGGTGCACCTGCTCGACGACGAGGGGCTGCTGGCCGACGTCCGGAAGCTGAGCGGCACCAACTCCGCCGTCCTCGGGGACCCGGAGATGCTGCGCGCCGCGTTGCCGGCGATCCGCAACGACTACCGGGCCGCCGAGCGGTACACCTACCGGCCGGGGCCGCCGCTGAGCTGCCCGATCACCGTCCTCACCGGCGACGACGACCCGAAGACGACTGTCGACGAGGCTCGGGCGTGGTCGGACCACACCACTGGAGCGTTCGACCTGAAGGTCTACCCGGGCGGGCACTTCTTCCTGGCCGAGCACCAGCCGGCGATCCTGCGGGCCGTCTCGGCAACCCTGAGCGCGGCACCGGCGGTCTGATCTCACGCCGACGGGGGCCCGTCCACCGGTCGTCACGACCGGTGGACGGGCCCCTCGGTACGCGCTGTCACCGCTTGTGGCCGACCGCGATCACGTAGTCGAGCTGCGCCAGCTCACGCTTCATGAGGTCCTGGTTCTTCCAGTGGGCCGCCATGCTCTTGCGGACGGCCGGCTTGACGACGGCCCGGAACGCGGGGTCGTTGGTCCGCTCGGCCATGTACGCCCGCCAGCCCTCCCACGTCCGGTCCTTGATCGAGCGGACCTCCGGGTTGGCGAAGCCGGCCTCGACCAGCTCCTGCCGGTACGTGTCCCGGTCGTGCCAGTTCTCCTTGGGAATGCTGAACTTGACGAAACTCAGCGGGCCGGACTGGATGGCCGCGCGGACGACGTCGCCGCTGACCGGGATGATGTCGGCAGTGGCGAGCACGCCGCCCGGGCGCAGCACCCGCAGCGCCTCGGCGAAGAACGCGCTGCGCGGGTAGAAGTGGAAGGCGGACTCCAGGGCGACGACCCGGTCGAAGGTGTTGTCCTCGAAGGGCAGTTCGGTGGCGCTGCCGAGCCGGAAGTCGGTCCGGTCGGCGAGCCCCTCCTCCTGCGCCCGGCGCTGCGCCGCCTCGACGTGGTGCGGGGTGATGTTCAGGCCGTACACCTTGGCGACCTGGCGCTCGCGCAGCCACTTGAAGTCCTGGTCCCCGTAGCCGAAGCCGACGTCGAGCACGGTGTCGTCCGGCTTGAGCCCGGCGGCGTCGGCCAGCTTGTCGGCCAGCGCGTCGGCGGCCGTGTCGATGTCGGTGACCCCGTCGGACCAGTAGCCCACGTTCATGTAGTGGGTACGGCGGGCCGCGAACTCCACGTCGGGTGACTGGATCTCGTAGAAGCGCCGGACCCGGGTGATGGGGTCGGCGGTGAAGACCGTGCGGATCGCCCGGCCGGCGATCTTCAGGTTCTCGAACATGTCGGTTCCTTCCGGTGGGTGGATGCCGATCAGCCGCGCCGGATCTGCCGGCGCAGATCCTCGACGAGCGCGGGCACAGCGGCCGGGTCGGCGGCGGTGCCGAAGACGTAGAAGTCGGGCCGGACGAGGACCGCCACCGCGTCGTACCGCTTGAGGTGGGCCAGGTACACGTCGTCGAGGTCGAAAGCGGTCGGCGCGGCGCCGGATCCGGGTGCGGGCGCACCGGCGGGAACGATCCGGACGACCCGCGCGCCGAGCGCGTCCAGGAAGGCCCGGGCGTCGGCGTCGAGCAGGTCGTCGGGGTCCTCGGCGCAGAGCAGGACGAAGCCGGTGCCGACGACCTCGTCGAAGAGCCCGGCGCGGCCGTCGACCTCGACGCGACCCTGCGGCATCGGGGCGCCGGCGGCCTCGCAGCCGCTGTGCCGGACCCCGCCGGACAGGGGCTCCAGCAGGGACCGGGTGCGCGGGCGGGCGGTACGCCGGCGCAGCTCGGCGAGCATCGCGGCGTCGCGGCCGGCCGCGGCGGCGCGGTCGGTCTCGCAGATCACCGTGCCCGAGTCGATGGACATCCGGATGGCGTGCTGCACGTGCGCGCAGCGCTCCTCCTGGTAGGTGTCCAGCAGAGCCTCGTCGGCCAGGCCGCGGTGCACCAGGTCGAGCTTCCAGGCGAGGTTGAGGGCGTCGCGGAAGCCCGAACTCATCCCCTGCCCCATGAACGGCGGCATCACGTGCGCCGCGTCGCCGGCGAGCAGGATCCGCCCGGAACGCCAGCGCTCGGCCGAGCATGCCTGGGTGGTGTAGACGCCGTACCGCTCCAGGGTGGCGTTGTCCGGGGTGATGTCGAAGAGGCCGAGCAGCCGCCACACACTCTCGGCGCTCTCGAACTCCTCCCGGCTCTCCCCCGGCACCCGCATGAACTCCCACCGCCGGTGTCCCGGGCCGGCCGACACGGCCGTGCGGGGCCGCGCCGGGTCGCAGACCTGCAGGTTGTTCGGCTTGAACTCGCGGGCCTCGTGCGGGACCACGTCGCAGACCAGCCAGTCGTACGTGAAGCCGAAGTCGGTGACGCCGCTGCCCAGGTGCTCCCGCACGAAGCTGTTGGCCCCGTCGCAGCCGATGACCCAGCGGGCCGCGCGGACCTCCTCGCCGTCCGGGCCGGCGATGGTCACCTCGACCCCGTCGTCGTGCTCGACCAGGCCCGTCACCTGGTACGGGCGCAGCACCGTGACACCCGGCAACTCCGCGCCCCGCTCGGCGAGCAGCGCCTCCAGTCCCGGCTGGTAGAAGGAGACCGAGTCGGGCCAGCCCATCGGCCCGTCGCCGGTGACCTTGACGTGCAGCAGGGTCCGGCCGAAGCCGTTCTTGAAGGTGTACTCGCCCGACGACTCCACCACCGGGCCGAGGCGGTCGGCGACGCCGGCGGCGGCCAGGACACGGCTCGCCTCCCCGTCGTACGACACCGCGCGGGGGAAGTTGTACGGGGTGGCCCACCGCTCGACCGCCGTGACGGTGAGCCCTCGCTGCGCCAGCAGGATCGTGAGCATCTCACCGACGGGGCCGTAGCCCACGATCAGGACGTCGGTCGTCAGCATCGGTATCGGTTCCTCGGGGGTCGGTCGGACACGGGGTCGGCTTGTGGCGTGCGGGGCGGCCGGACGGCCATCAGATACCGAGTTCGGAGTCGATGAGGTCGAACAGGTCGTCGTCGCTGGCCAGTTCGAGGTCGAGGTCGGGATCGCCGCCCGAGCCGGCGCGCATCGTCCGCCACTTGGCGATCAGCACCTCCAGGCGGGACCCGATCTGGTCGTGCAGCTCCGGATCCACAGTGGCCTCGGTCAGCGAGCGCTCCAGGTTCTCCAGGTCCGCGAGGACCGGCGGGACCGCCGGTCCGCTGTCCGGCGCCAGCTCGGACACCAGGTACGTGGCCAGCTCGTTAGGGTCCGGGTAGTCGAAGATCAGCGTGGCCGGCAGGCGCAGGCCGGTGGCCGTGGTCAGCCGGTTGCGCAGCTCGACGGCGGTCAGCGAGTCGAAGCCGATCTGACTGAACGCCCGGCCCGGGGCCACCGCCGCCCGGCTGCCGTGCCCGAGCACGCTCGCCGCCTGCTCGCGTACCAGGTCGACCACCAGGGTGTGGCGCTCAGGCCCGTCGAGCGCCGCCAGCTGGTCGGCGAGCGTACGCCCGCCGCCGGTCGGGGTGGCCGCCCGCGCGGTCGGCCGTTCCCGGCGCAGCAGCCCACGCAGCAGCGCCGGTGGCCGCTCGACCCGCTCGCCGAGCGCGGCGACGTCGATCCTCGTCGGCACCAGCACCGGCTCGGCCAGCCGCAGGCCCGCGTCGAACAGGGCCATCCCCAGCTCGGACGGGATGGCGAGCTGCCCGTCGCGGGCGGTGATCCGGGGATCGGTGCGGTCCAGCTTGGCGGTCATCTCACTGGCCTGCTCCCACAGCCCCCAGGCGAACGACCGGCCCGGCAGCCCCTCGGCGCGGCGGGCCAGGGCGAGCGCGTCGAGGAACGCGTTCGCCGCGGCGTAGTTCGCCTGACCGGGTACGCCGAAGACGCCGGCGCCGGAGGAGAAGAGCACGAACCCGGCGAGGTCGAGGTGACGGGTGAGCTCGTGGAGGTGCCACGCGGCGTCGAGCTTCGGCGCGAAGACCGTGTCGACGCGCTGCGGGGTGAGGGCGGTGACCACCCCGTCGTCGAGCACCCCGGCGAGGTGCACGACGGCGGTCAGCGGGTGCCGATCCGGTACCGCCGCCAGCACCCCGGCGAGGTCGTCCCGGTCGGACACGTCGGCTGCCACCACCGTGGCCTCGGCACCCAGGGCCCGCAGCTCGTCGACCGCCTCGGCCGCACCGGGGGCCCGCTCGCCGCGGCGGCTGACCAGCAGCAGCCGCCGGACGCCGTGCGTCTCGACCAGCCGCCGGGCGACCAGCCGGCCCAGGGTTCCGGTACCTCCGGTCAGCAGCACCGTGCCGTCGGGATCCCACTCCCGGGGCATGGTGAGCACCACCTTGCCGACGTGCCGGGCCTGGCTGACGTGCCGGAACGCCTCCGGTGCCTGGCGGACGTCCCACACCTGGGTGGGCAGCGGGGTGAGTACCCCGCGCTCGAAGAGCTCCAGCAGCACGACGAGCATGCGCTGCACCTCGTCGGGCTCCTCCAAGGTCAGGTCGAAGGCGGTGTAGGCCACCCCCGGGTGGTCGGCGGCGACGCGGTCGGCATCGCGGATGTCGGTCTTGCCCATCTCGACGAACCGCCCGCCGCGCGGCAGCAGCCGCAGCGAGGCGTCGACGAACTCGCGGGCCAGCGAGTCCAGGACGACGTCGACACCCCGGCCGCCGGTGGTGGCGGTGAAGCGGGTCTCGAAGTCGAGGGTCCGGGACGAGGCCAGGTGTTCGTCGTCGAGACCGAGCGCGCGCAGGGCGCCCCACTTGGCGGGACTGGCGGTGGCGTACACCTCGGCCCCGAGGTGGCGGGCGAGCTGCACGGCGGCCATGCCGACGCCACCGGCCGCCGCGTGCACCAGCACCGACTCGCCGCGGGTGAGCCCGGCCAGGTTGACCAGGCCGTGGTAGGCGGTCAGGAAGACCACCGGCACGGAGGCGGCCTCCACATACGACCAGCCGACCGGCATCGGAGCAAGCAGGCGGCGGTCGGTGACCGCGACGGGCCCGAAGCAGCCCACGAAGACCCCGAACACGTGGTCGCCGGGCCGCAGGTCGGTCACCTCGGCGCCCACCTCGACGACCTCGCCGGCGCCCTCGCCGCCGAGCGGTCCCGCGTCGCCAGGGTAGAGGCCGAGTGCGTTGAGCACGTCGCGGAAGTTGAGGCCGGCGGCGCGGACGCGTACCCGGACCTCGCGGGGGCCGAGCGCGGCGTCGGCGGCGTCGGTGGCGACCAGAGTGAGGTTCTCCAGGCTGCCCCGCACCGGCGCGTCCAGCCGCCACGCGGGGGCGGGTGGTGCGGGCAGCTCACCGGCCGACCCGGCCCGCGCCAACCGCGGCACGTACGCCGCGCCGACCCGGATCGCGGCCTGCGGCTCGTCCGCCGCCAGCAGGGCGGCCACCTCATCGGGGCCGATCCCGTCGTGGTCGACGTCGACGACGACGATCTGGCCCGGGTTCTCCGACTGGGCGGAGCGCACCAGACCCCACGCCGCCGCGGCGGCCGGGTCGGTCACCTCGCCGGCGTGGTGCACGGCCACCGCGCCCCGGGTCACCAGCAGCAGCCGCGACGCCGCCCAGCGGGGCTCGGTGAGCCAACGCCGGACCAGGTCGAGGGCCTGTACGGCGGCATGGCGTGCCGCGCGGGCGGCGGGCTGCGCGGGGTCCGCGTCGAGCGGCACGAGCACCGCCGCGGGCAGAGCCAGTCCCGCGTCCACGGCGTCGGCGAGCCCGTCCAACCCATGGTGCAGCGGGAACCCGTCCAGGCCGGGGGCGACGGTCACGGCGTCGACCGGAGTGGCCGACTCGACGGGCAGCAGCGGCGTCCAGTCGACGCGGAACAGGGCGTCGCGGGTGGCGCGGTCGTCGGCGACGGCCAGCTCGGTGGCGGAGATCGGGCGCATCGTCAGGGCGGCCACCTCGGCCACCGGGGCGCCGGTCGGATCGGCGACGGTCAGCGCGATGGCGTGCGGCCCGACCCGGTTCAGCCGTACCCGCAGGGCGGTCGCCCCGGTGGCGTGCAGGCTCACGCCGCTCCAGGCGAACGGCAGCAGGAGCTGGCCGGCCCCGGCCCCGGCGAGCCCGCCGAAGTGCGCGGCGTGCAGGGCGGCGTCGAACAGGGCGGGATGCAGGCCGTACCGGTCGGCGTCGACCCGCTGGGCCGCCGGCAGCTCCACCTCGGCGTAGACCTCATCGCCGCTGGTCCACACCGCGCGCAGGCCCTGGAACGCCGGCCCGTACTCGTACCCGTCGGCTTCCAGGCCGGCGTAGAAACCGGTCAGGTCCACGGGCCGGGTGTCGGGCGGCGGCCAGACGGTGAGCTGCGGAGACACCGCGGGCTGATCGGCGCGGAGGGTGGCGCTGGCGTGCCGGGTCCACGGCTGTCCCGCCGGCGCGTCGGCGGGCCGGGAGTGCACGGTCACCGGGCGGCGTCCGTCGCCGGCGCCCGCGCCGACCACCACCTGCACCTGCGTCGCTCCGCCGGCGGGCAGGGTCAGCGGCGCCTCGATGACCATCTCGTCGAGGAACGGGTGGCCGACCTCGTCGCCGGCGCGCAGGCAGAACTCCACCAGGCCGGTGCCGGGCACCAGCACGCTGCCGGTGACCCGGTGATCGGCCAGCCACGGCTGCGCGTCGGCCGACAGCCGCCCGGTGAACAGGTGGCCCCTCGTCTCGGCCAGCACGACCGACGCGCCGAGCAGCGGATGACCGGCGGTGTCCAGACCGGCGGCGCCGACGTCGCCGGGGCCGGAGATCGGCCGGGGCCAGTAGCGGCGGTGGGCGAACGCGTACGTGGGCAGGTCGACGCGTCGGCCGCCGGCCAGTGCGGGCCGCCAGTCCACCGCGACCCCGGACACGTGGAGCTGGGCCAGGGAGAGCAGGAACCGCTCAAGGCCGCCCTGGTCGCGTTGCACCGAGCCGACCACCACGGCATCGCCGTCGTGGTCGGCGAGGGTCTCCTCGACGCCGACGGTCAGCACCGGGTGCGGGCTGCACTCGACGTACGCGTCGTGGCCCTCGGCGGCCAGCGAGCGGATCGCCCGTTCCAGCTCGACGGGCCGGCGCAGGTTGCGGTACCAGTAGTCGGGCCCCATCTCCTCGCCGTCGAGCCAGCGCAGGTCGGTGGTGGAGAACAGCGGCACGGCGGCCGGACCGGGGGTGATGCCGGCCAGCACCTCGGCCAGCTCGTCGCGGATGCGTTCCACCTGGGCGGAGTGGGAGGCGTAGTCGACGGCGATCCGACGCACCCGGGTCTGCTCGCCGGCCAACTCGGCGAGCAGCTCCTCGACCGCTTCCGGCTCGCCGGACACCACGACGGCGGCCGGCCCGTTCACGGCGGCGACCGAGATCCGCTCGCCGAAACGGGCGATCCGGTCGCGGACCGTGTCGGCGGGCAGCGCGACGGAGGCCATCGCCCCGTGCCCGGCCAGAGCCCGCAGCGCGCGGCTGCGCAGCGCCACCACCCGGGCCGCGTCGGGCAGGGACAGCACCCCCGCGACGCAGGCGGCGGCGATCTCGCCCTGGGAGTGCCCTACCACGGCGGCCGGCTGCACACCGTACGAGCGCCACAGCTCGGCCAGTGACACCATCATCGCGAACAGGGCGGGCTGCACGACGTCGACCTCGTCGAGGCCGGGCGCGCCGGGCGCCTGGCGCAGCACGTCCACCAGCGACCAGTCCAGGTACGGTCGCAGCGCCGCGTCGCAGGCCGCCATGCGTTCGGCGAACACGGGGGCCTGGTCGAGCAGGTCCAACCCCATGCCGAGCCACTGTGCGCCCTGCCCGGGGAAGACGAAGACGCAGCGGCCCGCGGGACGGGCCTCGCCGCGCGTGACCGCCGGGTCGGGCCGGCCCTCGACGAGCGCGTCGAGGGCGTCGGCGGCCCGCTGCGCCGAAGCGACGACCAGCACCGCGCGGGAGTCGAAGGTGCCTCGGGTGGTGGCCAGCGACCAGGCCACGTCGAGGGGCCGCCGGCCGGGCCGGGCGGCGAGGTCCGCCCGCAGCCGGCGCGCCTGGCCGATGAGCGCCTGCGGGGTACGCGCCGACAGCAGCCATGGCAGCGCACGCTCCTGCGGCGGCTCGGATCCGGCGGCCTCCGGCATCGTTTCGCCGACCGACTCGACGATCACGTGGGCGTTGGTGCCGCTGATGCCGAACGACGAGACGCCGGCGCGCACCGGCCGGTCCGCCGCCGGCCAGGGGCGGGCCTCGGTGAGCAGCTCCACCGCGCCCGAGTCCCAGTCGATCCGCGAGCTGCGGCGCTCGGCGTGCAGGGTGCGCGGCAGGACGCCGTGACGCATCGCCATGACCATCTTGAGCACGCCGGCGACGCCGGCCGCGGCCTGGGTGTGCCCGAGGTTGGACTTGACCGAGCCGAGCAGCACCGGCGGTGCGCCGGGCGGACGCTGCCCGTACGTGGCGAGGATCGCCTCGGCCTCGATGGGGTCGCCGAGCGACGTACCGGTGCCGTGGGCCTCCACCACGTCCACCTCGGCGGCGGTCAGCCCGGCGGCGGCGAGCGCGGCCCGGATGACCCGCTCCTGGGACGGCCCGTTCGGAGCGGTCAGCCCGTTGGACGCGCCGTCGGAGTTGACCGCCGAGCCGCGTACGACGGCCAGGACCGGGTGGCCCCGGCGGCGGGCGTCGGAGAGCCGCTCGACCACCAGCATCCCCACGCCCTCGGACATGCCGAAGCCGTCGGCGTCCTCGGCGAACGCCTTGCACCGCCCGTCGGCGGCGAGACCCCGCTGGCGGCTGAAACCGGTCAGCCCGGCCGGGGTGGCCATCACGGACACGCCACCGGCCAGGGCCAGGTCGCAGTCGCCCTGGCGCAGCGCCTGCACGGCCAGGTGCAGCGCCACCAGGGAGGCGGAGCAGGCGGTGTCCACGGTGATGGCTGGTCCCTCCAGCCCGAGCGCGTAGGCGACCCGGCCGGAGAGGACGCTGCCGGCGGTGCCGGTGAGCAGGTGCCCCTCGTCGGCGGTGACCTCGCCGTCGTCGGAGACGACGCCGGGGGCGACCCGGCCGGCGTAGTCCTGCCCGTGGGTGCCGGCGAAGACACCGGTCCGGCTGCCCCGCAGGGTGACCGGGTCGATGCCGCCGCGCTCCAGCGCCTCCCAGGAGGTCTCCAGCAGCAGCCGGTGTTGCGGGTCCATGGCGAGGGCCTCGCGGGGGCTGATGCCGAAGAACTCGGCGTCGAAGTCGGCGATGCCGGTGAGGAACCCACCGGAACGCACGTACGACCGGCCGGGCGTGCCGGGCACCGGGTCGTAGAGGTCGGCCAGCGGCCAGCCCCGGTCGTCGGGCAGGTCGCCGATGACGTCGGCGCCCGCGTCGAGCAGCCGCCACAGCTCCTCCGGGGAGCCGATACCGCCAGGGAAACGGCAGGCCATCGCGACGACGGCGACCGGCTCGTCCAGGGCGACGGTGCTCGCGTCGGTGACCCCGGTGGCCGCGGTGCCGAGCAGCCGGGCGTGCAGGTGCGCGGCGAGCAGCTCGGGAGTGGGGTGGTTGAACACGGCGTGCGGGGCGAGCCGGACACCGGTGACGGCGGTGAGCCGGTTGCTCAGCTCCACGGCCATCAGCGAGTCGAAGCCGAGGTCCTTGAACGGGCGGCGCGGCTCGACCTGCTCGGGGCCGGCGTGCCCGACCACTGTGGCGCACCGGGTACGGACGAGGTCCAGCAGCAACTCGGCGCGCTCGGGCTCGGCGAGTTCGGCCAGCCGGTCGGCGAAGCCCTTAGCGGCGGCGGGCGCGGAGGCGGCGTTGACCGCCCGGCGGGGCGGCGGGGGCAGCAGTGCCCGCAGCAGGGCGGGCACCTCGCCGGAGGTCCGTACGGCAGCCAGGTCGAGCCCGATCGGTACGAGCGCCGGCCGGTCCACGTCCAGGGCGGCGTCGAACAGCGCCAGTCCGGCAGCCGTGTCGAGGGGGCGGGTGCCGCCGCGGGCGAGCCGGGCCAGGTCGGCCGGGCTGAGCCGGCCCGCCATCCCGTCCCGGGCGGCCCACAGCCCCCAGGCCAGGGCGCTGCCCGGCAGGCCCTGGGCACGGCGGTGCGCGGCGAGCGCGTCGAGGAACGCGTTGCCGGCGGCGTAGTTGCCCTGACCGGGGCTGCCGAAGGTGGCGGCGGCCGAGGAGAAGAGCACGAACGCGGCCAGGTCGAGGCCGGCGGTGAGTTCGTGCAGGTGCCAGGCACCGTGCACCTTGGAGCGCAGAGCCCGTGCCCAGCGGGCGGGGTCGAGGTCGGTGATCAGGGCGTCATCGGTGGCCCCGGCTGCGTGCACGACGGCGACGAGCCGGCCGGCCAGTGGGGCGATCACCTCGGCGAGCGCCGCCCGGTCGGCGACGTCGGCCGCGACCACCCGGACTGTGACGCCGGCGTCGGTCAGCGCTGTCGTCCAGTCGCCGGACCGGCCGCTGCGGCTGACGAGCACCAGTTCGGTGACGCCGTGCGCAGTGGCGAGGTGGGTGGCGACCTGCCGGCCGATCCCGCCGGTGCCGCCGGTGACGAGTACGGTGCCACCGGCCAGGGCCGCCCGCGGCGTACCGGCCGGGGTCTGCGCCACGGGGCGGAGGCGGGGCAGCAGCGCACGCCCGTCGCGGACGGCCACCTCGGGTTCGTCCTCGGCGGCGGCCAGCGCCGAGCGGATGGCGGCGTCGTCGGTGGTGTCGAGGCTGAGCAGGAGGAAGCGGTCGGGTTGCTCGGCCTGGGCGACGCGGAGCAGCCCGGCCACCGGGGCGTGCACCGGGTCGCCGTCGCGCAGGGCGAGGGCCAGGCGGGTGGTCTCCGCGCGAGGGTCGGCCAGCCAGGTCTGGAGGACGCCCAGCACGGCGAGGCTCACGGCGTGCGCCCGGTCGGGCACCGGCCGGCCCGGCTCGCCGTCGCCGACCCGCAGCACGAGCAGCGGCGGCAACGGCCCGTCCGGGGGCGTGTCGTCGGCGATCGTCCAGGAGGGCGCCGGGGTCGCCGGGAACGCCGCGGGCAGCCAGTCGACGACATACAGTCCGGCGGGGGTGGCCGCCGTCGTCGGCGGGCCGGCGGGCGGCAGGTCCACCGCCCGCAGCACCACCCGGTCGGCATCGAGCACGGGCCTGCCCGCGTCGTCGACGGCGCTCAGCGTCACCGCGTCCGCCCCGCCGGGGGCCAGGCAGACACGCAGCGCGTGCGCTCCGACGGCGTGGCGGCGCACGCCCGCCCACTCGGTGGGCAGCAGCCGAGCGGTGGGCCCGGCGTCGGCGACGGGCGCGAAGTCGGCGAGCGGGAGCAGGCGCAGCGCCGCCTCCAGCACCAGCGGGTGCACGCCGTACCGCTCGGCGTCCGGGTCGCGGGCGTCCTCCGGCAGGCGTACGTCGACGAAGAGCCGGTCGGCGGTGACCCAGGCGCCCCGGACCAGCTCCCCGGCCAGCGCGCGGTGCTGTGGTGCGCTCAGATCCACCGGCCGGGCCCCGGTGGGCGGCCAGACGGGGGCGAAGGCACCCCGACCGCTCCCCGGGTCGACGGGCGCGAGCACGGCCTCGGCGACCGCACGCCAGGGCAGCCCCTCGCCGGCCCGGACGTGGCAGTGCGCCACCCGGTGTCCGTGCCCGTCCGGCGCGCCGACACCGATCTGCACGTCGAGGGTCGCCTCGGTGGGCAGCGGCACCGGCTCAGGGACGTGCAGCCGCCGCACGCTCGGGGCGCCGAGCTGGTCGCCGAGGTGGGCGAACATGTCCAGCACGGCGGAGGCGGGCAGCAGCGGGGCCGTGCCGTCGCCGGGTGCGGCCAGCCACGGTGAGGTGGCCGTTGACACCTGCCCGGTGCAGACCACCTGCGCGGTGCCGGCGACCGCCAGCAGCCCGCCGAGCAGCGGGTGCCCGACGTCGGCCAGCCCGGCGCCGCCGGGACCGCCGACACCGGTGGGAGCGGGCAGCCAGTAGTGCCGGCGCTGGAAGGCGTACGTGGGCAGGTCGACGCGGCGGTGCGGGCCGGGGCCGGCGAGGACGGCACGGTCCACGGCGACGCCCCGCACGTACAGCCGCGCCACGGCGGCGAGCAGCGCCTCGGCCTCCCCGGCGGTGCCCCGTACGGCGGGGACGAAGGCCAGTTCGTCGGCCTCGGCGACGAGGCAGTCCTGGGCCATGGCGGTGAGTACGCCGGCCGGGCCGATCTCCAGGAAGGTGGTGACGCCTTGCCCGTGCAGGGCCCGTACCCCGTCGTGGAAGCGGACGGTGCCCCGCACGTGCGCCACCCAGTGCTCGGGCGAGCAGAGCCGAGCCGGGTCGACGGGGTGACCGGTCAGGTTGGACACCACCGGCAGGTGCGGGGTGCGGTACGTGAGGCCGGCGGCCACCGCGCGGAACTCGTCGAGCATCGGGTCCATGCGCGGCGAGTGGAACGCGTGCGACACCCGCAGCCGGCTGGTGCGGCGCCCGGCCGCGCGCAGCGTGTCCGCGACGGCCAGCACCGCGTCGGTGTCGCCGGAGAGGACGACGCTGGTGGGGCCGTTGACGGCGGCCAGGCCCACCCGGTCGGTGAGGTACGCGGCGACCTCGGCCTCGTCGGCCTCGACGGCGACCATCGCGCCCCCGGCGGGCAGCTGCTGCATCAGCCGGGCACGGGCGGCGACCAGCGCCGCCGCGTCGGCGAGGGAGAACACCCCGGCGACGTGCGCGGCGGCCAGCTCGCCGACGGAGTGGCCGAGCACCGCATCGGGGCTCACCCCCCAGGACTCCAGGAGGCGGTAGAGCGCCACCTCGAAGGCGAACAGCCCGGGCTGGGTGTACAGGGTCTCGTCGAGCAGGCCAGCCGGTTCGGTGCCCTCGGCGGCGAGGACGACGTCCGCGACGGGGTACGGGGCGTGGCCGGCCAGGCAGCGATCGAGTTCGGCACAGGCGGCGTCGAAGGCGGTGGCGAAGACGGGGTACGCCGCGCACAGCTCGCGGCCCATGCCGGGGCGCTGGCCGCCCTGCCCGCCGAAGAGCAGGCCGAGTCGGCCGTCGACGACCCGGCCGGTCGACACGCTCGGCAGGTCCGGGTCCGGGCCGCGGCGGGCCAGCGCACCGAGCCCCGTCCGGGCGGACTCCGCGTCGCCGACCAGCACCACGGCCCGGTGTTCGAGGGCCGCGCGCGTGGTGGCGAGGGCGTGCCCGACGTCGACCGGGTCGGCGTGCGCCCCCGGCCCGTCGAACCACGCCAGCAAACGGGCCGCCTGACCACGCAGCGCCTCGTCGGAGGCCGCCGAGAGCAGCCACGGCACGGGCGGCCGGACGGTGCCGGGCGACGGCGGCCCGGCGGCGTCCTCGGCGGTGGCCGGCGGGTCGGCGGGCGCCTCGACGATGACGTGCGCGTTGGTGCCGCTGATGCCGAACGACGAGATGCCGGCTCGGCGAGGTCGGCGTACGTCGGGCCACGAGCGGGCCTCGGTGAGCACCTCGACCGCGCCGGCCGACCAGTCCACCTCGGACGTCGGGGCGTCCACGTGCAGGGTGCGCGGCAGCGTCCCGTGCCGCATGGCGAGCACCATCTTGATCACCCCGGCGGCACCGGCGGCGGCCTGGGTGTGGCCGAGGTTGGACTTCAGCGACCCCAGCCGCAGCGGTTCCGCGTCGCCGCGTCCCACTCCGTACGTGGCGAGCAGCGCCTGGGCCTCGATGGGGTCGCCGAGCGACGTGCCGGTGCCGTGGGCCTCGACCACGTCCACGTCGGCGGCGGAGAGCCCGGCCGCCTCCAGCGCCCGGCGGATGACCCGCTCCTGGGCGGGCCCGTTGGGGGCGGTCAGCCCGTTGGACGCGCCGTCGGAGTTGACGGCGGAGCCCCGCAGCACGGCGAGGACGGGGTGCCCGTGCCGGCGGGCGTCGGAGAGCCGTTCCAGCAGCAGCACCGCGACGCCCTCGGACCAGCCGGTGCCGTCGGCGCCGTCGGCGAACGCCTTGCACCGGCCGTCCGGGGCGAGCCCCCGCTGCCGGCTGAACTCCACGAACGCCTGCGGGGTGCCCATCACCGCCACGCCGCCGGCCACGGCGAGGGAGCAGTCCCCGGCGCGCAGAGCCTGGGCCGCCAGGTGCAGCGCCACCAGCGACGAGGAGCACGCCGTGTCGACGGTGACCGCCGGCCCCTCCAGCCCCAGCGCGTAGGCGACCCGGCCGGAGACGACGCTGCCGGCGGTGCCGACGCCGAGGTAGCCCTCAGTGCCGGGCGGCGCCTGGCGCAGGTTCGCGGCGTAGTCGTGGTGCATGACGCCGGTGAAGACGCCCGTGGCGCTGCCACGCAGCGAGGTGGGGTCGATGCCGGCCCGCTCGAACAGCTCCCAGGCGGTCTCCAGCAGCAGCCGCTGCTGCGGGTCCATGGCGAGCGCCTCGCGCGGGCTGATCGCGAACAGGGTGGCGTCGAACTCCGCGGCGCCGGTGAGGAAGCCACCGACCCGGGCGTACGAGGTGCCGGGGCGGTCGGGGTCGTCGGAGAAGAGGTTCGCCAGGTCCCAGCCCCGGTCCGTGGGGAACTCCGTGAGTCCTTCCCGGCCCTGGTCGACCAGATCCCACAGCTCCTCGGGGGAGGCGACGCCGCCGGGGAGCCGGCAGGCCATGGCCACGACGACCACCGGGTCGTCCCCCGTGGACGGCACCGCCGCCGGGTCCGTCGTGGGAGCGGCCTGCGCGGCGGCACCTCGCAGGCGGGCGGCGAGGTGCCGGGCGAGGGCCTGCGGGCTGGGCCGGTCGAACGCGACAGTGGCGGAGAGCCGTACCCCGGTGGCCCGGGCCAGCCGGTCGCGCAGGGCGACCGCGGCGACCGAGGTGAAGCCGAGTTCCTTGAACGCGCGGCCGGGGCGGACCGCGGCCGGGCCGGGCAGCCCGGCCACCTGGGCGGTGGCGGTGCGGACCAGGTCGAGCAGGAGACGGTCCCCCTCGGCGGTGGTGAGCCCGGCCAGCCGGCGGCGCAGCTCGGCGGCGTCCCGGTCGTCCGTGGCGTCGCCGGGCTCCGCGACGGGCCCACGCCAGGCCGGGTGGGCGGCGTCGACGTGGCCCGCCGGGCGGGCGAGCACGACCAGGTCGTTGCCGTCGTGGGCCACGTCGAACGCGGCGAGGTCGGCGCGCACGGCCGCCGGCACGGTGCCCGCTCCGGGTCCGGTCGCCGCCGGGACGCCGGGCAACGACCCGCCCTCGGCGGGCCCGGTCGTGCCGACGAGCCGGGCCGGATGACCGGCGGCCCGACGGCGGGCGACCAGGGCGTGCAGGGCCCCGACGGCCGAGGCGGCCCGCTCCCGGCCCGCGGCGCCCAGCAGCAGGGCGGACGGCACGAGGACGGTGAACGTCGCCCCCGGGTGCCGGCTCGCCGAGTCCAGCCTCGCGGCGAGCCGGAGCAGCCGGGCGGCGCCCTCGACGTCGGCCAGGTCGTCGCCGCACGGGCCGAGGAAGACCGCGCCGAACGCCTCGTCGCCCACCCGCTCGGCGGGCAGCACGACGGCTTCCGCACCGGTAGCGGTGAGTTCGGCGGCCAGGTCCGCCACGGCCGGGGCGGGCGTCGCGCCGGTGGACAGCAGCCGCAGCCGGCGGACGCGGTGCGCGGCGACGAGGTGCCGGGCCAGCGCGGCGCCGGTCGGTCCGTCGGCACCGATGACCAGCACCGGGCGCTCCGGGTCGGCCACGGTCGCCGGCCGTGCCGGCGCGGTCGCCGGTGCGGGCACGAGGGCCGCGTGCCGGGCTGCCCCGCCCCGCAGGGCGACCTGCGCGGCACCAGCGTCCACGACGGCGGGCAGCAGGGCGAGCGAGCGGGCCGAAGCGTCGTGGTCGACCAGCACGATCCGGTCCGGGTATGCGGCCTGCAGGCTGCGCCCGACCGCCCAGACGGCACCGGCCGCCGGATCCGCCCCGTCGCTGGCCGGGCCGGTCAAGAGCACCAGCCGGGTGCCGGCGAAGCCGTCGTCGTCGAGCCAGCCACGCAGCCGGCCGGCGAGATCCGCCGCGTCGGCGTCGGCCGGCCCGGCCAGCAGCACCGTCACGTCGGGGGCGTCGGGGGCCGCCCGCAGGGTGACCAGGTCCCGGTGGGCACGGAACCGCTCCCCCGGCGACGCCGCGCGCAGCGGCTCCACCAGCGGCTCGCTCCCGGCGCCGACAAGCGCCCAGCGGCGGGCCGGGCCGGCGGCGTCCTGCGCGGCCGCCGGAACGGGCGCCGCCACCTGCGGTACGGCGGCCAGGTCCAGCGGTAGCCAGGCGAGCAGGCTGAGCGCCTCGTGGTGGCTGCCGTTGACCGCCCGCAGCCGCGCCGGCCCGTCGGACAGGAGCCGGCGGGTGACCTTGCCGGACGGGGTGCGGGGCACCTGCCCGATCTCGTACAGCGCTTCGGGAACCTTGTGGTAGCTGAGCCTCTCCCGGCAGGCTGCGAACCCCACGGCGGGGTCGAAGCCCTCCGGCCCCGGCACCACGAACGCCACCGGCACCTCGCCGAGCACCTCATGCGGCCGGCCGGTCACCGCCACGTCGGCGACGCCGGGCACCGCGCGCAGCACCTCCTCCACCTCGGCCGGGTGGATCTTCTCCCCGCCCCGGATGATCAGCTCCTGGTGGCGGCCGGTGACGAAGATGTTGCCGTCGGCGTCGCGGCGGGCCAGGTCGCCGGTGCGGTACCAGCCGTCGCGCAGGGCGGCGGCGGTGACCGCCGGCAGGTTGTGGTAGCCGAGCATGACGCTCGGACCGCTGACCCAGACCTCCCCCTCGGCGCCGGTCGGCACGTCCAGACCCGTCTGCGGGCTGACCAGGCGCACCTCGACGCCAGGCACCGCGCGCCCACAGGAGCCCTCGACCCGGGGCTGCTCCGGCCGGGTGACGGCGATCGAGCCGCAGGTCTCCGTGCTGCCGTACGCGTCGAGCAGCGGCGCGTCGAAGACCTCGTCGAACGCCCGCCGCAGCGCGCCGGTGGTGATCGCCCCGCCGACCAGGCAGACCCGCAGGGCCGGGGCGCGGAAGCCGGTCTCCCGGGCGGCGGTGACCAGGTGGTGGTACATGGCCGGTACACCGGCGAGCACTGTGGCCTCGTCCTCGTCGACCGCGCGCAGCACGTCGTCGGCGGAGAAGCCGTCGATGAGCCGGGCCGTGGCCCCGACCGCCGTCACGCTGAGCACGCACCCGATGTGGGAGAGGCTGTGGAACAGCGGCAGTGGCCAGACCACCCGGTCGGCGGCGGTGAGCCCGGGGATCGGCACGTAGCAGGCGGCGACCGACCAGAGGCAGGTGCGCTGGGTGGAGAGCACACCCTTGGGCCGGCCGGTGGTGCCGGAGGTGTAGAGCATCCAGGCCACCTCGTCGAGGCCCAGATCGTCGCGGGCGCCCACGGCCGGCTCGGTATCGACCAGGTCGCGCCAGGCGACGACCTCGTCCGGAACCGGGCTGTCCCCGGTGACCACGATCCGCAGGGCCGGCCGGGAGGTACGCAGCCGCAGCATCTGGTCGAGGTGGCGCGGGTCGGTGACCACCAGCACCGCACCGGAGTCGTCCAGCAGATGGGCCAGTTCCGCGTCGGTGCTGTGCGGGTTCACCGGCACGCCGACCGCGGCGGCCCGCGTGACGGCCAGCCAGGTCTCCACCGTCTCCACGCGGTTGCCGAGGCAGAAGGCCACCCGGTCGCCCCGGGCGACCCCGGCCGCCGCCAGGTGACCGGCCAGCCGACGGGTCCGCGCCGCCAGGTCGGCGTATCCGACCGCCCGGCGGTCGTCGCGGAATGCGACCTTGTTCCCCAACCTGGCGGCGTGCGCCTCGATCAGATCGGACAACGGCTGGATCAGGTCGCTCCGAAGCATGTCACCACATCCATCCGTCGGCGAGACTCCTCATCCGCGGCGTAGACCTCGCTCGCCGTAGCGGCCCAAGTCTTCCGAGCACCCTGCCGACGTCCTACCCCTGTCACCCCCTAAGTCGTCCCCAGTTCGGAGCGCCGATCGGGTGGTGGAGCGGGCCTGCGGGCCGATGATGGGGCGACCCCGCAGACCGTCGAGTCCCGTGCTCCACCCGCCCGTCAGCCGAGGTGCCGTCGTTGGAACGCTGCTGGTTGTTCGCCCGTTCGGCCGTACCGGCCGACGGCTGCCCGGGCACGCGGCTGACCGAGCTGGTCGGCACCGTCCTGACCGGTCTGGTCGCCGCCGCCCGCCGGGCCGATCCCGGCATGAACTGGTTCTTCGACCCGGAGGGCTCCCCCGCCGAGCGTCTGAGCCTCGGCTTCCATGCCGTCCCCGCCGCGCTCGACGCGGTACGGGCGGGGCTGCTCGCGTACGACCCGGGAGCGTCCCTCGCCAGCGACCGGCGCGTCGTGCGCGACCCCGCCCGGGGCGGCCCGCTCGCGTTCGCGGGCAGCGAACTGGCCCTCACCCTGCTCGGCGGGGACGTGCCCTGGCTGGCCGGCGGCGAGCTGCCGCTGGCCGTGGCGCACCTGCGACACCTGACCGGGCTGATGCCGGCGGCCGACCGCCTGGCGTTCCTCTTCCTGCACTGGCAGGAGCGCAGCCAGCGGCTCACCGGCGCACAGCGGCGGGACCTGGCCGCGCAGGCCGACGACGGGGCGGAGAAGATCGTCCTGTCGGCCGGTGACCTACCGCTGGGCGGGGATGTGGCAGTGGCGTGGCAGCGCTACCTGGACCGGGTGACCGACGTGGTGGGCCACGACCACCCGACCGCGCCGTCCGGTTTCCTGCTGGCGCACCACGCGCAGCTCACCCACGATCGGTGGGGCATCCGGCCGGAGGTCGACTCGCTGGCCGCGCTGGCGCTGCGCCTGTCGATGGTGCGGGGCCGCCCGGCCGCGACCGCGCCGGTCCGCGTTCCGCAGAGGAGGCAGCAACCACATGCACACGCCGGTACCTGACCGTCCCGCCGCCGGCGAGCCGGCCCACGTCGAGGTGGCGCTCGGGGAACGGTCGTACCCGGTGCTGATCGGTCCCGGCGTGCGCCACCGGCTCCCGGCGGAGGTGGCGCGGACCGGCGCCCGACGGGTCGTGGTGGTCTCGGCCCGGCCACCGGAGTGGACGCCCGACCCGGGCGTGCCGCACCGGGTGGTGCCGGCCCGCGACGGCGAGCACGACAAGAACCTGACCACTGTGGAACAGCTCTGCCGAGCGTTCGCCGAGTTCGGGCTGACCCGGACGGACGCGGTGGTCTCCTGCGGCGGCGGCACCACCACGGACGTGGTCGGGCTGGCCGCCGGTCTCTACCACCGGGGCGTCCCGGTGATCCACTTGCCGACCTCGCTGCTGGCCCAGGTGGACGCCAGCGTCGGTGGGAAGACCGCCGTCAACCTTCCGGAGGGCAAGAACCTCGTGGGCGTGTACTGGCAGCCCCGGGCTGTGCTCTGCGACACCGAGCACCTGGGGACGCTGCCGCAGCGGGAGTGGCGCAACGGGTACGGGGAGATCGCCCGGGCGCACTTCATCGGCGCCGGCGATCTGCGTGACCGGCCGGTGGCGGAGCAGATCGCCGCGTCAGTGGCGTTGAAGGCCCGGGTGGTGGCCGCGGACGAGCGGGACTCCGGCCTGCGGCACATCCTCAACTACGGCCACACGCTCGGGCACGCGTTGGAGCGGGCCACCGACTTCGGCCTGCGCCACGGCGAGGCGGTCGGCGTCGGCACCGTCTTCGCGGGCCGGCTGGCCGGCGTCCTCGGCCGGGTACCGGCCGAGCGGGTGGCCGAGCACCACGACGTGGTGGCGGGCTACGGACTCGACACCACGCTGCCCACCGGCGTCGACCACGACGAGCTGATCGCGCTGATGCGCCGGGACAAGAAGGCCACCTCGGGCCTGTCCTTCGTCCTGGACGGACCGGGCGGAGTCGAGCTGGTCACCCACGTCCCCGAGGTCGCTGTGCGTACCGCACTCGCCGGCATGTGAGGCCGGCACCGCCCGGTGCCCGTTCGCCGGCCGGCGCCGCGGGGCAGCCGGGCCGGCGAACGGATGACGAGCCGCCGGAGCCGAGCCCCGGATCGGCGCGTCAGCTACCCAGGGCCCGCTGGATCTGCGCCACCAGCACGCCGCAGGCGTACCGGTCCGCGGCCCCGACCATGCCGACAATGGTCGCCGGCAGCGGGCCGTTGTCCGTCTCCGCCGGGTCGTGGTGCATGAACACGACGAACTGCCCCCGGTCGATGAACGGTGCGAGGATCGGTTCGGCGTCGACGCCGGGGGCCAGTGAGAAGAACGTGGTCATGGCGCATGGATGCTGGTCCAGCAGCGAACTGCGGTGCAGCAGCGAGGTGGTGGCCCCGCTGACCCGGAAGTTCGGGTCGATGACCCGCAGGGCGCCGTCGCGGCCGATCCCGGCGTCGAAGGAGCAGTAGCCCCGGTACCCGAGCTCACTGGCCTTCCGGACCCCTACGGTCAGCGCTTCGACCAGCTCCTCCGGGGGCTGGTCGTCGTCCATCACACAACCGACCCACGTCGAGGTGGGCTGCGGCAGGTGTACGGACGAACCGAAGTAGTGCACCGCTCCGCTGTCGGTCACGCCGAACTGGATACCCCAGATGGTCTGGAAGGGCACCTCCTCTTCGACGATCCACTGCTCGCTCACCTGTTCCAACTGGTTGAACAGGGAACGGTTCCGCCGGTCCCGCAACCGACGGGTGAAGATCGCAATTCCGCTGGACACCTCGACCCCGGCCGGTTTGATGACCGCCGGCCGGCGGTCGCGCGCCACGATACGGCGCACTTCGGCGGGGGTGGCGACCTGCCGGCGGGGCAGGTACTCCGGCGCGACCAGAGTCTCCAGCACGGTCTTGTTGTTGAGGCGGGCGAGCAGATCCGCGGGCACCCGGGCGCGAGCGGCCCGCAGTCGCGGGTCATGCGGAGGAAACTGGAACTCCAGCATCTCGCCCCGCTCGACGGCTTCCCGCGCGTACCGCACCGCCTGCGCGCCGGAACGGAATTCCCGCAGGTCGCTGGGCGTCTTCAGACCACTCCGGCTGAGCAGACGCAGCGACTTGTCCGCGCTGGAGCCGGTGCTGCAGATCGCCGCCGACTGGTGCGGAAGGGTCAGGTGCAGACCCGTGATCATGTCCAGGCCGTTGTAGAGAGCGGCGCCCGCGCCGGCGAGATAGGGGCTGTCGGCGGTGGCCGACGGGTCGGGCGGCCGGGCCAGGACCACCCCGTCGTGTGCGAACACCTGTACCTGGATGGGCACCTGCATTTAGTCTCCTGACATGCCGGCCCGGTGCGGGCCTCGGGGTGGCGGTGAAACCGGTGCGCCACGGCCACGAACAGCGGAGAACGTGGCCGAAGGGGTGGGCTCCCGGTCCTGATCCGGCCGCTCGGCCGCGAGAGCCGGGCGTGCCGCGTGCACCGACCGGACGGTCGTGAGCTGGACCGGCCGGGAAGCCGGCTGGCTTATGGCCAGCGTTGCGGCGGCGAGGTGCACACCGCCGGTCAGCGGCTGAGTTTCCAGCCCCCGACAGGCGTCATGATCGAAAGATCATAGTCACTATGCATTGCCCCGGGATGGGCCAGACAGGCGAACGCGAACGGCTCTTTCGCCGCCGAGGCCGCCGATACTCCTAGCGGGGCCATCGACTCGGGCTGACCGAAAAGCTGTTCTTCAGAAGGGCTGGAGTCGCCGGACGGCGCTGTCGCAGCCCGCGCTGTCGAGTGCCCGGATCCGGACGGCCACGCCCCCTGCCAGCTCACATCGCCGGACCGGCCTCGACGCGGCCGGCGGGCATCGCCGACACGTCCCAGGCCTGCCCGGGGAGGAGATCTCCGGCTGATGCGCTAGGGGTCGACGTGCCGATCTCTAGGGGTGTACGCCACTCCACAGCGCTTCGTATGGTCGGGCCCCATCGGCTCGTCGTTCCCACTCTCAGCGCACCGGATCGGGTGGCCCGCGAGCGGTGCCGCCCGTCAACGCGCCTCGCGCCAACCCCGCCGTCCGGCGTGCGGCATCCCGGCTGACCGATCGTCGCGGCCCTGCGCCTTTCGGTCGTCCCCTTTCGATCGGAGGTTGAGCTGTTGTCTGTCGGGTTCGATGGCGCCCAGGCCGCGGACGGCGCGGTTGCTCTGGAGCTCGTGGGGGACCTGCGGAGGCCGGCGGTGTGGCCCGCGCGGGCGGCCTCGGTGCACCGGGTGCTGCCCGCCTGGCCGTCGCGCGTGACACCGGCCGGGCACGTCGTGGTGGCGGGGCTCGTGGCGGTCCTGGCCCGCTGGACCGGCCAGGACGAGGTGGTGCTCGGGCTGGCCCCGGCCGGCGGGGTGGTGGCGCGGGTGGACGTCTCGGGCGACCCGGGATTCGGGGAGTTGGCGGCGCGGGTGGGACTGGCGTGGACGGCGCCGGTGGCGGTTCCGAACCGGCCGGACCCGGTGGCGGTGGAGTTGGCCGACGGCCCGGTGGCGGAGACGGGACCGGCCGCGGTGGACGTCGACATGGTGGTACGCGTGGCGGCGGACGGGTCCGTGCTGCGGGTGGACTACGCGGTGGAGGGATTCTCCGCGCAGTTCGTACAGGGACTCGTGGATCAGGTCGTCGTGCTCGTCTCCGCCGGGACGGCGGCGCCGCAGGTAGCCCTGTCGAGGTTGCCGTTGCTGGACGCCGCGGAACGGGAGCGGTTGCTGACGTGGGGACGCGGCCCGGTGCGGGAGATCCCGGGTGAGCCGATCCACGAGCTCGTGCTGGGCTGGGCGCAACGGTCGCCGGAGGCGGTGGCGGGTGTCGCGGGTGACGAGGTGCTGACGTACGGGGAACTGGATCGCCGGTCAGGACTGCTGGCGGCGTACCTGCGGTCGGTGGGTGTCCGTGCCGGTGACGTGGTGTCCGTGGCGCTGGAGCGCGGGTTGTGGTCGCTGGTGGCCGCGATGGGCGTGCTGCGGGCGGGTGCCGCGTACACGCCGATGGACGTGTCGTGGCCCGCGGAGCGGATGCGGGTGCTGCTGGCCGACCACGGCGCGCGGGTGGTGTTGACGGTCGGTGCGGTAGCGCCCCGGATCCCCGCCGGGGACGGGGTCACGGTGGTGGCGCTGGACGACGGCTGGCCTGCGGTACCGGCCGGTGCGGCGACGGATCTGCCTGTGGTGCCGGTGGACGCTCCGGCGTTCGTCATCTACACGTCGGGTTCGACAGGCACGCCGAAGGGCGTGGTGCTGTCGCACGAGAGGCTGACGAACTTCCTGGCGTGGATGACCGACGAGTGCGCCATCGGCCCCGGCAGCCGGATGCTGCACTCGGCGGCACCGGTCTTCGACGCCGCGTTCGGGGAGATGTTCGCCGCGCTCACCGGCGGGGGTTGCGTCGTCGTGTGCCCGCGCGACGATCTGCTCGACGCGCGCCGGCTCACCGACCTGGTCAACAGCCACGGCGTCACGCACACGTTCGGCCCGGCCACCAACATCGCCCCGCTCGACCCGGCCGCCTGTCCCGGCCTCCGCTGCATCATCTTCGGCGGCGAGGCCGTCCCGCCGCGGTTGGCCCAGCGGTGGCTGACGGCGGGCACGCGGGTGGTCAACGCGTACGGGCCGGCCGAGATCGCCGTGGCGTGCACCTGGTTCGACGCGTCGGCCGGGTGGGGTGGCGCGTACGTACCGATCGGCTGGCCGATGCCGAACCGGCAGGTCCGCGTCGTCGACGCGAACCTCGACCTCATGCCGGCCGGGGTTCCCGGGGAGATCCTGATCGCCGGCTTCGGCGTCGCCGACGGTTACCTCAACCGTCCCGAACTGACCGCCCAGCGGTTCGTCACCGACCCGTACGGCGGCGGGCTCGCCTACCGCAGCGGCGACCTGGGGAGATGGAACAGCGCCGGCGCACTGGAGATCCTCGGCCGGATGGACCACCAGGTGAAGGTCAACGGCATCCGCATCGAGCTGGGCGAGATCGAGAGCATCCTCGCCCAGCACCCGGAGGTGGAGACCGCCGTCGTCGTCCGCCGCGAGGACCGGGGCGTGGCCCGACTCGTCGCGTACGTCACCGGGCGCGACGGCCGCACCCCGGCCACCGGCGACCTGCGCGACCACGCCGCGGCCCACCTGCCCAGCTACATGGTCCCCGCCGCCGTCGTCACCCTCGACCGCTTCCCCCTCGGCGGCACCGGCAAGATCGACCGGAATGCCCTTCCCGCACCCGGCGCCCAACGCCCCGACCTCGGCGTGCCGTACGTCGAGCCGGCCACCGAGGGCGAGCGCCTCGTCGCGGAGGTGTTCGCGAGCGTGCTCGGCATCGAGCGGGTCGGCGCCCGCGACAGCTTCTTCCACCTCGGCGGCACGTCGTTGCAGTCCGCAGCCGTCGCCACAGGCATCGACGAGGCCGCCGACGTGGTCGTGCCCGTCTCGCAGATCCACCGCACCCCCACCCCGCACGAGCTGGCCCGGTGGCTCGCCACCGCCCCCCGCCGTACGGACACCGGCTCGACCGCCGGACAGACCCGGCAGCGCCCGGGACCGGTCCCGCTCGCGCAGCAGGTGGCGAAGTGCCTGATGTCGCCGCTGGAGGTCGTCGTCCCGGTCACCTGGTGGATCGAGGGTGAGCTGGACCTACGGGCCCTGATGGCCGCCCTCGGCGACCTACACCACCGCCACCAGGCCCTGCACGCCCGCTACCGGCGCACCGACCCACCAACAGCAATCATCCCACCCAACCCCGGCATGCCCCAGCTACGGCTACTCGCCGACGCCACCACCGAACACGACGCCCTCGACCAACTCGCCGAAGCAGTACAGCAACCACTCGACTACACCCAGGGCCGCAACTGGCGCGCCGCCCTGATCCGAAACAAAACCACCAACCGAATCCTGTTCGGCATCGGCATCCACCACATCGCCTTCGACGGCTGGTCATACGGACTACTCGTACGAGACCTCAGCCACGCCTACACCGCACGACAAGCCGGCCACACACCCACCTGGAAACACCCCGCACCCACACTGCACCAGTCCTACGACGAATACACCCGCCTACGCGACGCCGCCGACCTGCAAACCCAACGAACCTACTGGCGCGAACAACTACGCGACCTGCCCCGCCAAGGCACGGGCCCGGCCACCGCGCCCCTGGAACAGGCCCTCGCCTGGGGACCGAAGGCGGGCCACACCGTCACCGTCACCCCCGAGGTGCTCGACCGCTGGGACCGGGCCGCCCGCGACCACCGCTTCAGCCGCTCCAGCTACTTCGTGGCGGCCTTCGCCTCGGCGCTGCGCGCCATCCATCAGCAGGACGACATCGCCCTGCTGATGGTGGTGGCCAAGCGCGGCAGCCGCGTCCTCGACTCCGCGTTCACCACCCGGCTCAACCTCAACTGCGTGCGGGTGCGCTTCGACGGGCCGCAGGACGACAAGCTGGTCCTGCGGGTCGACGAGACGATCCGCGATCTCATGCGGGCCCAGGACGTTCCCTTCGCGGAGACCGCCGACGATCCCGCCGCCGGGCTCTCCGGCGAGGTGGTCGCGAGCCTGCCGACGTTCGTGTTCCAGGACAACGTGGTGGTGCCGCTGGAGCTGCCCGGCTGCCGGGCCGAGGAGGTCGTCGACCCGTACGCCCGGGAGGTGCCCAACGGGCTCACGGTCGAGGTGCTGCCCCGCGTCGACCATGCTCTCCTGCGCGTCACCATCCGCACCGACTACCTGCCGTACAGCTTCGCCGAGGAGCTGAACCATCACATGCTGCGCTTCCTCGAAGACGGGCCGGCGGGTACACCCACCGCCGGCTGACCGTCCGCCTTTGCGTACCGGACCGCTCGTCGTCGCGTGGCACGCGGCCCGTTGTCCCGAGAGTTCGTGGTTGTCCCTCCGGCGCACCCCTCTGGGTGGCGCCGGCCCTGATCGGAGGCTGGCTCAATGTCTGTCGGAATCGTCGGTGCGCAGGCCACGGATGTCGCTGGGCCCGGCTTCGAGATCCTCGACCTGATGGGGGACCTGCGCCGGCCGGCCGCGTGGCCGGCCCGGGCGGCCTCCGCGTACCGGCCGGTCGACCTGCCCGTCCCGGCGGGGGCGCGCTCCCCCGGCGCGGTGCTGCTGGCCGGTCTGCTGGGGGTGCTGGCCCGGTACACCGGCCAGGCCGAGGTGGCGGTCGGTCTGTCGTCGGGCGGCGTGCTGCGGGTCGACGTCGCGGATGAACCGGGCTTCGGCGAGCTGACGTCGCGGGTGGCCGCGGCGCTGACCGGCCCGGTCACGCGTGACACGGGCGCGGCGGGGCCGGTGGTGGTCGGGCTGGTGGACGCCCCGGTGGCCGAGGTGGGGCCGGACGTGGTGGACGTGGACATCGTGGTGACCGTCGCGGGGGACGGGTCGGCGCTCCGGGTGGACTACGCAGCCGACGGCTTCTCGGCGGACTGGGTGCGGGGTCTGGTGGACCAGACCGTGTCGTTGCTGTCGGCCGGGGTCCGCGAACCCGGGGTGCCGCTGGGGGCGCTGCCGCTGCTGGGCGCGACCGAGCGCGAGCGGCTGCTCGCGTGGGGCCGGGGCCCGGCCCGCCCGGTGCCGGGTGAGCCGCTGCACGAGCTGGTGCTCGAGTGGGCGCGACGCACGCCGGACGCGGTGGCCGGAGTCGCCGCCGGGGAGGTGCTGACGTACGCGGAGCTGGCCCGTCGCTCGGGGGCGCTGGCCGCGCAGCTACGGTCGATGGGCGTACGGCCCGGGGACGTGGTGTCGCTGGCGTTGGACCGCAGCATGTGGACCCTCGTCGCCACCCTGGCGGTGCTGCGCGCCGGGGCGGCGTACACGCCGATGGACGTGTCCTGGCCGGCGGACCGGATGCGGATGCTGCTGGCCGACCACGGCGCTCGGGTCGTCCTCACCGTCGGCGAGGTCGCCCCGCGTGTCCCCAGACCTGACGGCGTACGGGTCGTCGCCCTCGATGTCGACTGGCCCACCCTTGCGGCGGCCGAGGCGGCCGACCTGCCGGTGGTGGCCCCGTCCCGGCCGGCGTTCGTGATCTACACGTCCGGCTCGACCGGGACACCGAAGGGTGTCGTGCTGACCCACGAGCACCTGACGAACTTCGTCACCTGGATGCGGGAGGAGTGCGCGGTCGGCCCGGACAGCCGCATGCTCCATTCCTGCTCCCCCGTCTTCGACGTGGCCCTCGGCGAGATCTACACCGCGCTGACCTCCGGCGCCCGCGTCGTCGTCAGCTCCCGCGACGACCTGCTCGACGCCCGCCGGTTGACGGAGCTGATCGCCAAGGAGCAGGCCACCCACGCGTTCTGCCCACCCACGAACCTCGCCGCCGTCGATCCCGCCGACTGCCCCAGCCTGACGTGCGTGACCCTCGCCGGGGAACCCATTCCGCCCCGCATGGCGCAACGCTGGACGGCCGCCGGTGCCCGCCTGATCAACGCGTACGGGCCCGCGGAGGCCTCCGTCGCCTGCACCTGGTTCGACGCGTCCAAGGGCTGGCCCGGCGCGTACGTGCCCATCGGCCGACCCATGCCCAACCGGCAGATCCGCGTCGTCGACGCCAATCTCGACCTCGTCCCCATGGGCGTCCCCGGCGAGATCCTCATCACCGGCGCCGGCGTCGCCGACGGTTACCTCAACCGCCCCGAACTGACCGCCCAGCGGTTCGTCACCGACCCGTACGGCGGCGGGACCGCCTACCGCACCGGCGACCTCGGCCGGTGGAACGCCGCCGGAGCGCTGGAGATCCTCGGCCGGATGGACCACCAGGTCAAGGTCAACGGCATCCGCATCGAACTCGGTGAGATCGAAGCGACTCTCGAACAACACCCGGACGTCGGCACCGCCGTCGTCACCCGTCGCGAGGACCAGGGCACCGCCCGGCTCGTCGGCTACGTCACCGGGCGCGACGGCCGCGTCCCCGTCACCGCCGACCTGCGGGCACACGCCGCCGCCGTGCTCCCGCCCTACATGGTTCCCGCCGTGATCATGGTCCTGGACCGGTTCCCCACCGGCGGCACCGGCAAGATCGACCGACGGGCGCTACCAGAGCCGGGCTCGCGCCGTCCCGATCTCGACGTGCCATACACCGAACCGGCCACCGACTCCGAACGCCTCGTCGCGGGGATCTTCGCGACGGTGCTCGGGCTGGACCGGGTCGGGGCACTCGACGGGTTCTTCCACCTCGGCGGCACCTCCCTGCAGTCCGCCGCCGTCGCTGTCGCCCTCGACGAGGCCGCCGACGTCGCCGTGCCCGTCTCGCAGATCCACCGCACCCCCACACCGCAGGGGCTGGCCCGCTGGCTCGCCACCGCCCCCCGCCGCCCCGGGGCCGAGCCGGCGCCGTCCGTCACCGGCCGTCCCGGCCCGTCGAAGCCCGTCCCGCTGACCCCGTCCGTCGCGAAGTGCGTCGTGCTCCCCTTCGAACTGGTCTGCCCGACCACCTGGTGGATCGAGGGTGAACTGGACCTACGGGCCCTGATGGCCGCCCTCGGCGACCTACACCACCGCCACCAGGCCCTGCACGCCCGCTACCGGCGCACCGACCCACCAACAGCAATCATCCCACCCAACCCCGGCATGCCCCAGCTACGGCTACTCGCCGACGCCGCCACCGAACACGACGCCCTCGACCAACTCGCCGAAGCAGTACAGCAACCACTCGACTACACCCAGGGCCGCAACTGGCGCGCCGCCCTGATCCGAAACAAAACCACCAACCGAATCCTGTTCGGCATCGGCATCCACCACATCGCCTTCGACGGCTGGTCATACGGACTACTCGTACGAGACCTCAGCCACGCCTACACCGCACGACAAGCCGGCCACACACCCACCTGGAAACACCCCGCACCCACACTGCACCAGTCCTACGACGAATACACCCGCCTACGCGACGCCGCCGACCTGCAAACCCAACGAACCTACTGGCGCGAACAACTACGCGACCTGCCCCGCCAAGGCAAGGGCCGGCCGCAGGAGATCCTGGAACAGACCCCGACCTGGGGCCCCAAGACCGGGCACATCGTCGCCGTCCCGCCCGAGCTGGTGCGGCGCTGGGACCGAGCCGCCGTCGAACACCGCTTCAGCCGTTCCACCTACTTCGCCGCCGCCTACGCCTCGGCGCTACGCGCCATCCACGGGCAGGACGACATCGCCCTGCTGATGATCGTCGCCCAGCGCGGCAGCCGCGTCCTCGACTCCGCCTTCACGAGCAGGATCAGCAGCAACTGTCTCCGGGTCCGGTTCGACGGCCCGGAGAAACACCTGATGCGGGGCCTCCAGCAGGCCGCGGACGAACTGATGGCCGCCCAGGACGTCTCCTTCCTGGAGATGGTCACCGACGACCCGGTCCTCGACCTGCCCCGCGAGGTGATCAACAGCCTGCCCTCGTTCGCCTACCAGGACAACCTCGTCCTCCCGCTGGACCTGCCCGGCTGCCGGACCGAGGAGGTCGTCGAACCGTACGCCCGGGAGTGGTCCGGTGCCTGCGTCGCCGAGGTGCTGCCCGGCGACGAGAGTGTCCTCCTGCGGGTCACCATCCGTACCGATCTGGTCCCGGCCCCCGTCGCCGAGATCCTGGCCACCGGCATGCTGCGCTTCCTGGAAGCCGGCCCCGAGGCGGTCAGCGACACCCGCTGACCGCCGCTTGCCGGCAGGCTCGGCGGCAGCGCGCCGTGCGGCCCGCGCGAGCAGCCCGGCGCGCTCCGGTCCGGGTCAGTGGACGAGGGCCGCCGGGCAGTGCGCGAGCAACTCCGCCGGGGCGTGCACGACCAGGTCGGGGCCGGCGGCGAGCAGCGCCGCGATGTCCCCGCCGTGCCACGTCGTGGCGACGGCCGTCGCCCCGGCGTCCCGGCCGCTGAGCAGGTCGATCACCGCGTCGCCCACCATCATGGCCTCGTGCGGCGGCACGTCGAGGTTGCCCAGTGCCTGGAGCACGATGTCCGGGGCAGGCTTGGGACGGGCCACCTCGTCGGAGCCGATCACCTGGCCGAAGAGGCCCAGCACGCCGAGTTGGTCGAGCAGGGAGCGGGCCCGCGGGCCGGCCTTGCCGGTGGCGATCCCCATTCGGATGCCACGCGAGTGCAGGGTCTCCAGGGTCTCCCGGACGCCGGGGAAGAGCGGCACGAGGTGGGCCATCCGGTAACTCTCGCGGACGAACGGCTCCTCCATCTCCAGGGGCAGCCCCATCAGGCGCATGATGTCCGGGAAGTACCGGCCCATGTGCCGGTTGTACTCCTCGAACGGTGCCGGCCCGTCGCCCACCACCTCGGCGTACGCGATGCTGAACGCCTCACGCATGACGGCCGAACTGTCGACGATGACGCCGTCGAGGTCGAACACGACCGCGCGGATCGGGCCGCGCGCCGGCGACGGCGGGGTCACCTCGACTGTGGACGATGGACGGCTCATGGCTGCTCCCGGAAGGGGTTGGGGCCGAGGGTGGTTCTCACCCGGCGCGATGGCCCACCAGTGCGTGCTGGCGCTCCGGCCGGGTGGGCCGGGCGCACTGGTAGATCCGTTCGATGATGTCGATGGTCCGGCGGGCCTCGGCGACGGCCGCGCCCCGGGCGGCCGGGTCGGCGAGCAGCCCGGGCAGGGCGTCGAGCTGGTGGTCGTACTCCGCGCCGATCGGCTCCCCGGGCAGCGGCAGCCGCGCGGTCCGGCCGTCGCGGGTACGCGTCAGCACCGGCGTGGGCTCCCGGTTGGGACTGAAGCCGAACGTGCAGCGCAGCGTCGCCGACCCCGCGGCGCCGTGCACGGTGACGGTGGTGCGGTCCAGCGACTCGTGCGAGGCCCAGCAGGCGTGCAGGGCGACGGAGGCGCCGGTGTCGGTGAGCAGGAACCCACGGGCGGTGTCCTCGACGTCGCCGGGAACGTGGCCTGCGGTGTCGGCCCCGCCGCGCCAGGCGGCGTGGGCGGCGCTGTCGTTGACGAAGTCGTCCGAGACGCTGCCGATCGCGTGAGTGACCCGGGCCGGGCCGAGCAGCGGCAGCACCGTGTCGAGCAGGTGCCAGCCGAGGTCCACCAGCGCGCCCCCGCCGGACTGGTCGCGGCGGGTGAACCAGCCGCCCGCGTCGGGCACCCCTCGGGCGCGAACCCAGGCCACATCGACGTGCCGGATCGGGCCCAGCCCGCCGGCCACGTCGGCCAGCGCCCGGATGTCGGCCCGGTAACGGGCGGCGCTGCCGGCCAGCAGCACCGCGCCGCCGTCGCGCTCCGCGTCGGCCAGGATGCCCGCCTCGGCGGAGGTCAGGCAGACCGGCTTCTCCAGGAACACCGGTACGCCCCGGCGCAGCAGCCGGACGGCGACGACCGCGTGCAGGTGGTTCGGTACGGCGACCACCGCCAGGTCGACCGTTCCGGCGGGCAGGTCCTCGACGTCGGCGTACGCGGACGCGACGGCGTGGGTGTCGCGGGCCTGATCGCGCACCACGGGCTGCGGGTCGACCACGGCGACCACCTCGAAGCCGGGGTGTGCGGCGAGCCGGGGCAGCCAGATCTCCCGCCCGGCCCAGCCGAGGCCGACCACCGCGACCCGCACCGGCCGGCCGGCCGCGGCCGGGGGCCGGGCCGTCATCCGGCGAGGACGTCGGCGAGCACGGCGGCGATCTCGTGCATCTGCTGCTCCGTGCCGAGCAGGGTGCGGTGGTGCAGCCAGACGCAGTCGGAGTGGATCTGCTCGGTGTTGGGGCAGCGGGCCGCGATCGCCTCTACCGACTCGTCGGACGCGCCGGCCATCCAGAAGCCCTCGCACCGGTAGATCGCCCGGAACGCCACGAACGCCGGGACGCCCCGGGCGATGAGCGCGTCCACCACGGCACGGCGGCGCTCGATGCCGATCCCGGGGATACGGAACATCGCCATGTAGTGCGGGTTGCGGTCGGTGCGGGGGTCGGTCGCCTGCGGGACGACGCCCGGGATCTCGGCGAGCAGGCTCGACAGCAGCGGCCAGCGCTGCTCGCGCAGCGCGATCTGCTCGTCGAGGCGGGTCAGCTGGGCGCGTAGCACAGCGGCGGTGAACTCGCTCATCCGGTAGTTCGAGCCGGTGGTGCTGTGCAGGTATTCGCGGTCGGTGCGGGGCCGGCCGCAGCTGTGCACGAGGAATGCCCGCTCGCGCAGTTCCTCGTCGGGGAAGACGACCGCTCCGCCCTCGCCGGCGGTCATGAGCTTGCCGTTCTGGAAGCTGAAGGCGGCCACCGAGCCGAGCGCGCCGGCCCGTCGGCCCCGCCACTGCGCGCCGTGGGCGTGTGCCGCGTCCTGCAGCAGAGCCACCCCGGCGTCGGCGGCGAGCTTGTCGAGCGCGTCCATGTCGGCGAACTGCCCGGCCATGTGCACCGGCATGATCACCTTGGTACGGGGGGTGATCGCGGCCTCGACGGCGGCGGGGTCGACGCAGTAGGTGTCCAGGTCGACGTCGACCGGCACGGCGACCGCGCCGAGACGCTGCGCGGCCAGCGAGGACGAGATGAACGTGAAGGCCGGGACGATCACCTCCGTCCCGGGGCCGACGCCGAGCACCTCCAGCGCGACTTCCAGCGCGTGGGTGCCGTTGGTGACGGCGAGCGCGTGAGGGCTGCCGTGGTAGTCACCGAACTCCCGCTCGAAGGAGTCGACCTCACTGCCGCCCATCCGCCACCACTGACCCTGTTCGAGGGCGCGGATCAGTCCGGTTCGCTCCTCGTCGCCGTACTGCGGCCACTCGGGGAACTCGGACACCGTCGAGGGCTGACCACTCATGACTTCCCACTTCCCAACTCGGGCAGACCAGGGGCTTCGACTGACCATCGGGCGGGACGACCCGAGACCGCCGGTACGCGGTCCGGGCACAGCGGAGCACCGGATGGCCGCGCGGTACGTGACGCCTCCGTCCGGAGCCGGCGGCGTCGCTCAGCAGGGAGGACGGTAACCGACGCGGATACGCGGTCACCGCCCCTAACAGCCCCTAGCCACCCCTTAGTCCACCCGCGCCTCGGGCGCCGCCGGTTCGCCGGGAGCCGTTGGCGTAGTAAGACTGCGGTGACCAGTCATCAGGCTCTGCGGGACCAGGGCCGTGCCCCACGAGGTGAAGCGTGTCGGACGTACTGCTGCTGAACGGCCCGAACCTGGGCATTCTCGGCCGGCGGGAACCGGAGATCTACGGCACCGACACCCTGGACGACATCCAACGCGCCGTCGGCGAGGAGGTCGCCACCCGGGGCTGGGGTGTGGTCGCCGAGCAGCACGACTGCGAGGGTGCGCTGATCCGCACGATCCAGAACAGCTACGACACGGTGGGCGCGATCGTCAACCCGGGCGCCCTGATGATCGCGGGCTGGAGCCTGCGCGACGCGCTGGCCAACTACCCCCGGCCCTTCGTCGAGGTGCATCTGTCCAACGTGTGGGCGCGGGAGAGCTTCCGGCACGACTCGGTGATCGCCCCGCTGGCCAGCGGGGTGATCGTCGGGCTCGGAGCGCTGGGCTACCGGCTGGCCGCGCGCGCCCTCACCGCGACCGTCCGATGACGACCGGGCACCCCGCCGTCCAGTGCCGTGGGCGCCGGCGTGCCGGCAGCGCGGTCGTCCGCACGTCCCGACTCTTCCCGAAGGACCTCACGTGGAGATCTCCGTCCTCGTCCTGACCCTCGTCCTCGCCGCCGTGTTCGTGGGCACCGCCGTGCCGAAGCTCACCGGGCAGGCACAGATGCGCGAGCGGATGGACCACCTCGGCGTCTCGCCGGGGCTGACACGCGCGCTGGGGGTGCTGGAACTCGCCGCGGTCGCCGGGCTGCTGCTCGGCCTGCTCTGGCCGCCCCTGGGCATCGCCGCGGCGATCGGTCTCGCCCTGCAGATGGCGGGCGCGGTCGTCTACCACTCCCGGGCCAAGGACCCGGCCGCGACGATCCTGACGCCGGTGATCTTTGCCGTGGCCGCCCTCGCGCTCGTCTACCTGCACGTGCGGCTGGGCTGAGGCCGGCCGTGTCCGGTCCGCAGCGCCACGGCGGCGTCCTCGGCATCGACGTCGGCGGCACCAAGGTCGCGTTGCGCGCGGAGGCGCCCGGGCAGCCGGCGTACGACCGCACCTTCCGCTGGCCCCGGACTGCCGACCCGGCCGCCGACCTGACGGTGCTGGCCGTCGAGGTGGACCGGCTGCGCGACCGGTGGGGACCGGTGGACGCGGTCGGGGTGGCCATGCCGGCGACCACTGACACCGGTGGCACCGTCACCACCTGGCCTGGGCGCCCCGGCTGGGTGGGCCTCGACCTCACCGGCGCGCTGCGCCGCCTCTTTCCCGACGCGGCAACCGCCGTCGCCGACGATGGTGATCTCGCCGCCCTTGCAGAGGCGCGCTGCGCCGGCGCGGACGACGTGGTCTACCTGGGCGTCGGCACCGGGATCGGCGGTGGCGTCGTACTGGCCGGCCGGCCGGTGCCGGGCCGGTCCTCCGCCGAGATCGGTCACGTGGTCGTCGCTCTCGATGGTGAGCGCTGCGACTGCGACCGGCATGGCTGCCTCCAGTCCATCGCGTCCGGCCCCGCCACCCTGCGCCGTGCTGCCGCCCGCCGGGGCGGCGAGGTGGGCTTCGATGACCTGCGGGCCGGACTCGACGGGCGCGAGCCCTGGGCGGTGGCGGCGGTCGAGGAGAGCTGCCGGGCGCTGGCGGCGGCGGTGGTGAGCCTCGGCGAGATCCTCGATCCGGCGCTGGCGATCGTGGGCGGCGGGTTCGCCGCCGGCCTGCCCGGCTTCGTGCCGCTCGTCGCGGAACGGGCACGCCGCGCCGGCCGGCCCGGCCGTCCGGCGCCACCGGTGCGTCCCGCCGCCCTCGGCGGGCTGTCGTCCCTGCACGGCGCGGTGGAGCTGGCTCGTGACCTGACCGGCACGCCGGCTCCCGCGCGCCCCACCCCCATCGCGTAGAGGAGAGCAGCATGGTCAGGATCGGTGTCATCGTCGGCAGCACGCGACCCGGCCGCAAGGCCGACGCCGTGGCCCGCTGGGTGCGCGACGTCGCCGCCAAGCGGGGCGACGCCACTGTCGAGCTGGTCGACATCGCCGACTACGCCCTGCCACACTTCGACGAGGTGCTGCCACCGTCGATGGCGCCGTCGCGACGCCCCGCCGTACGCCGCTGGGCGACGACCGTGGCCGGGTTCGACGGCTTCGTCTTCGTCACGCCGGAGTACAACCACTCCATCCCGGGCGCACTGAAGGATTCCCTCGACTTCCTCTACCAGGAGTGGCAGCACGCCGCCGCCGGCCTCGTCAGCTACGGCGTGCACGGCGGCACCCGGGCGGCGGAGCACCTGCGGCTGGTGCTCGGGCAGCTCGGCGTCGCCGACGTCCGCTCCCAGGTCGCGCTCTCTCTGACGACCGACTTCGTCAACTTCCGCGACTTCCGGCCGGCCGCGCACCACGAGCAGGCCCTCGGCACCATGCTCGACGAGGTGGTCGCCTGGGCCGGCACACTGCGGACGCTGCGCCGGGCCTGACGCCGCTGCGGCTGCGCGGGCCGGCGACCGTGGTCGGGCACCGGCATCGACCCGCTGGCACGGCACGGCGGGAAACGAGTTCGCGCCGGCCACGGCGGAGGACGAAGGGACACCCTGGAGGGACGCCCGCCGTCGTAGGCCGGGCCGGCCCGCGCAGTGCGGCGACCGCCACCGCGAGGACCACCGGCGGTGGTGGCTCCCACCCATGATCGGCTGTCCTCTGTCGTCGCTGCGGCATGACACGATGGCCGTGCCCTGCGCCGCCGGTGGCCGGGCACGACACTGATGGAGTCGGGATGTCAGAACTGGCCGGCACGCCGGTGCCAGGATTGGCGAAGCTGTGGACGCACGACCCGGTCACCGCCGGCCGGTATCGGCTGCTCGGCCGGCTGGGCGCGGGTGGGCAGGGGGTCGTCTACCTCGGTGAGGACGACGCTGGTGACCGCGTCGCGGTCAAGATGGTCAACGTCGACCTGACTGATCCACGGGCGCGGTCGCAGTTCGTGAAGGAGATCGCCGCCGCGCGCCGGGTCGCTCCGTTCTGCACCGCGCAGGTGCTCTTCGCCGAGGTCGACGGCGAGCGTCCCTACGTGGTCAGTGAGTTCATCGAAGGCCCGACCCTGCACCGGCACGTCCGCGAACGCGGCCCGGTGACCGGTAACGCCCTGCACCGGCTCGCGGTCGGCACTGTCACCGCGCTCGCCGCGATCCACAGTGCCGGCGTGGTGCACTGCGATCTGAAGCCGGACAACGTGGTGCTGGGCAGGGACGGCCCTAGGGTGATCGACTTCGGCATCGCTCGCGCGCTGGGCGTGACCGAGACGGCGTCCAGCCGGGTCATGGGGACCACCGCGTACATGGCACCCGAGCGGTTCCGCAACGACGCGGTCGGTCCGCCCTGCGACGTCTTCGCCTGGGCGGCCACGATCGCGTTCGCTGCCGGTGGCCGGCCACCCTTCGGCGATGATTCGCTCTTCGCCGTGATGCACCGGGTGCTGCACGATCCGCCCGACCTGCCGGCGTTGCCTCCGGTGCTGGACGAGCTGATCCGGGAGTGCCTGGCGAAGGATCCGGCGGATCGGCCGGGTGCCGAGCAGGTGCTGGTGCGGCTGCTGCGGCAGGACGCCACGGCCACCGTGCCGCTACGTCGGGAGAGCCTGCTCGAGGTCGGCAACGAGACCGCGGGCACGCCGACGCCGAACCATCCCCTTCCCCGGATCACGCCGACGGCACCGCAGCCGCGCCCGACGCAGCCACAGCCACAGCCACAGCCACAGCCGACGGTGCCGACCCAGGCCCGGCCGACGCAGCCGGCACACCCACGGATGACGACCCAGCCGGCGTACCTGCCGGCGACGGAGCCCGGCGTCGGCGCCGGGTCCGGCGGCGCGTTGCGGCGACTGCGTCGTGAGGCCCTCGACGCCTGGGGCATCTCGACAGCGCTCTTCCTCGGCTCGGCCGGCGCCGCCGCCGGCTACGTCGCGTCGAGCGCGATCGGCCCGGCCGCCGCAGTCGGGGCGGTCGCCTTCGTCGTGGTCTACCTGGTCCGGCTGCTGGTCGCTACGGCGGTCGGGGGACGGTCCGACCGCCCGTGACGCCGCGGCAGGGGTCCGGGTCGCCGGCTGGCGCCGGATCGATAGGTTGACGGCCACCAGCCGCCCGCCGAGGAGGACGCCCCGATGACCCCATCCGTTACCCGCACGCGGCAGTGGTTGCCCTACACCGCCGCCGTCACCGCCGGGCTGGTGGTCATCGCCGGGGCGTTCGTGTTCGTCCAGCAGCGCGATGCGGGCAGCGAGGTGCCCCGCACCGACTGCGCCACCACCCTCCAGGTCAACTCGTCGACGGAGAAGGCGGCGCTGCTGGTCGACCTGGCCGAGCGCTACAACCGCAGCAGCCGGTCGATCGACGGCGGTGGCTGCGCCCAGGTGCACGTCAGCGCGCTCAACTCGGGCCAGGCCGCCGAGGCGCTGGCCACCGGCTGGACCCACACCGGCCTGCCGCGACCACAGGTCTGGCTGCCGACGTCGAGCCTGTGGACCGGCCAGCTCCGGCTGCTCGACCAAGCCGCCGGGCGAGCACCGCAGACCCCGGACCGCTACCCGTCGATCGCCAACAGCCCACTGGTGATCGCGATGCCGCAGCCCAAGGCCGAACTGATACGCCGGCGCGGGCCGCTGGGCTGGGGGGAGATCCTGGGCCTGTCCGGGCGGGACGGATGGGCGGGCTTCGGCAAGCCGGAGTGGGGCCGCTTCACCTTCGGCAAGGACAACCCCAACCTGTCCACCTCCGGGCTGGCGGCGACCATCGCCACCTACTACGCGGCGGTGCAACGGTCCAGCGACCTGACCCGGTCCGACCTTGCCGACCCCGCGGTCACCCAGTTCGTCCGCCGGATCGAGGCCAATGTGTCGCACTACAGCGACGATTCGGTGGACCTGCTGCGCAGCCTCGCCGAGGCGGACCTGGCGGGCGGCGCGGGCAGTACTGACGACATGAGCGCCATCGTCCTCCAGGAGGAACTCGTGGACCTCTACAACACGGGTGCGCTGAGCCCTCGGCAGGACGGGCAGGAGCGGGGCCGCAGGCCGAACGTCCCGCTGGTCGCCGTCCACCCCAAGGAGGGCACGTTCAACCTGGACCACCCGTTCGTGGTGCTGCCCTCCGCCGACGAGCGGCAGCGGGCGGCGGCGACCGACTTCCTGGCCTTCCTGACCGAGGACGCCCAGCAGGAGAGCTTCGCCCGCCTCGGCTTCCGGGACCACGAGCGCCGAGCCTCGGCGGAGCTGCTCGCCAACGTCGGCGCCGAGCCCACCGGTGGGCTGAGCTACTTCGAGCCCCCGGACCCGCAGGTGGTCGGCGCGATGCTGGACGGCTGGCGGACGCTCCGCAAGAAGGCCAACATCCTGATAGCCCTGGACACGTCCGGGTCCATGCAGGCGATGGTCGGCACCCGCACCCGCTTCCAGGTCGCCTCAGCAGCGGCGGGCAAGGGCCTCGCGCTGCTCAACACCGAGGACCGGGTGGGTCTCTGGTCGTTCTCCTCGGAGACCCGGAAGCGGCCGAAGAGCCCCTACCGGGAGGAGATCCCTCTCGGCGAGTTCGACCAGAAGCGGATCAACAGCAAGATCGCCGGCCTGCACGTCGACGGCGGCACCGCGCTCTACGCGACGGTCCGGGCCGCGCACCGAGAGCTGCTCGACCGGTACGACCCACAGCGGATCAACGCGATCGTCGTGCTGACCGACGGCAAGAACGAGTACCGGCAGGACAACGACCTGGCCGGCCTGCTCGCCGAGGTCGCCCTCGACCCGCGGCGTCCGGTGAAGGTGTTCTGCATCGCCTTCGACCGGGAGTCGGACTTCGCCACCCTGGACAGGATCGCCAAGGCATCATCGGGCAAGGCCTTCGACGCGACCGATCCGGCCAAGATCGACGAAGCGTTCGTGAAGCTGGTCAGCAGCTTCTGACGCCGACGCGCCCCGCTCGCCACGAGCCCGCGGCGCGACCGACGGTCTCCGCAGCCCCGCCGGTGAACAGCGCCGGCCGGAGTAGGGAGCACCCCGACACCGGTCCGGTCCGCCGACGCCCTAACCTCGGCGTACAACGAGTGCCGGGCCTCCGGGATGACCAGCAGGTCGCCCTCCCCACCGGTCCACGGCTGATCCGGCGCGACCAGCCGGACCCGCCCCCGCAGTACCTGGAGCGTCGCCTCATCGATCAGGCTCCCGGTGCGACGACCAACCGCTCCGCGGCGACCTGCGCCGCGTCGGTGCGTACGACGCCGGCGAACTCGCGGGCGCGGGCGGCCACCTCCGGCCGCAGCGCGGCGCCCAGAGCCTCGGTCAGCGACTCGACGGTCGGCACGGAGCCGGGGTGTGCGGCGCCGATGCCGAGCGCGGACACCCGGCGCGCGAAGTAGTGCTGGTCGTACACCTGCGGTACGACGACCTGCGGCGTCCCGGCCCGCGCGGCCGTGGTCGTGGTGCCCGCGCCGCCATGGTGGACCACCACGGCCACCTCCCGGAACAGGTCCTGCTGGTTCACTTCGCCGACCACCAGGCAGTCGGGGGACCGGTCGACCGGCGAGAGCGGCGCCCAGCCCCGGGAGACGACCAGCCGGCAACCGACCGCGCGCACGGCCCGCACGGCCGTCTCCAGCAGACCCGGGGGTGCGGCGACGCTGCCGAATCCGACGTAGACGCACGGCCCGCCGGCGTCCAGGAAGGCCGTCAGCTCGGCGGGCAGGGCCCGCTTGTCGGGCAGGAGCCAGGCGCCCGGTTGGTAGACGGCCGGATCGGCGACGTCCGGCCAGGGTGCCAGGGTCGGGTCGGTGGCCAGCCACGGCCGGTCGGTGTGGATGTGGTCGCTGACGTCGTCGACCGTGCCCAACCCCACCGCCGACCGCAGCGCGTTGAGGGGCGCGGCGAAGGTGTCGTTGACGTGCCGCAGGTTGGCGGCCCACAGGTCGCTGTTGTCGGCCGACGCGGGCGCCGGGACCTCCCCGAACACCGGCAGCGGCAGCGGGGGGTGGTGGGGTGAGGGAAGGGCCGCCGGGCAGAGCGCCGCGAAGACGTACGGGATGCCGCGCTTCTCCGCCACGGTGCGGGCGGCGATCTGGAGGCCCGTCGACGCGACGAGGACGTCACAGTCCCGGGCTGCGGCCGACAGCACCTCGAACTGGATGCCGATGGAGGACTCGGCGAGCTTGCGTACCTGCGCGGGCGAGGGTTTTGGCACGGCGGCCCGCGACCTGGGCGCCGCCGACCTGCGCCAGGGCGGGCCGACGGGCACGAAGGGAATCCTGAAGCTGGCCACCCAGCGGGCGAAGTCGGGCGGGGCGCAGAGGCGGACCTGGTGGCCGAGGGCCGTCAACCGCGACGCGAGCGCCACCAGTGGTTGGACATCGCCGCGCGACCCGAGAGTCGACAGCAGTACGCGCATGATACTCGCCTTTCCGTCTTTTGCCCCGGATCCGGGCGCGGCTGGGCCAGGCCCGACAGCGTTGTCGGGCCTGGCCGCACCGTCGATCTGCTATCCCCGCGTCGTGGAGCGCCCCGGCACCAGGGCAGCGGGTCGCGCTCTGGTGCCGGTCTGAGCGGGTACCCGGCGCGCGCCGGGCGCGGGTCGGAGGGGCCGCAGGATCAGTACGTGGCCGAGCCCCTCGACCGCGCGCAGCTCGGCCGCGCAGGCCGCGGCCTGCGCCTGGCGCAGGTAGTCCAGCGTCTGCGGGTCGGCGGCGCACATCCCCGGCGTCGAGTCGGCGGTGGCGACCAGGTGGACCTCGCCGGCCAGCAGCAGCGAGGCCGAGATGAACTGGCAGAGTTCCGGCCACAGCAGGTACCGCCAGAAGTCCACGCTGATCACCGCGTCCAGGCTGCCCGGCGGCATGGGCGGGGCGACGCCGAGCAGGTGGAAGTTGGTCCGCCCGATGGGTGCGGCGTAGTCGTAGGTCAACGCCGAGGTGGGCAACCCGGAATCGGCGCGGCCGGTGCCGATCCAGAGCGTGCGGTGCCCCCGCACCTGGCCGGCGAGGCGCGCGGCGGCGGGCCCGATGGCGCAGGCCGACCGCTCGACGCACTCGTTGATGAGCGCGCGATAGTGCAGGATGCGCCGGATCGCCTCGTACCCCATGACGGCGGTAAGGAACTCCCACTCCAGGCACGGATAGAGCCGGGCCGCCTGCTGGAAGTTGGCCTTCATCTCCATCCAGTTGCGGGTGATGTTCTTGTGGTGCGGCAGGTGGACGACCCGGGCGTCGTCGTCGTAGCCGAAGTTGACGCCGTCGGGGAGGCTGCGGTCGACGCGGTAGAACAACTCGACGTCCTCCACGCCGTAGCTCAGACCGAACGCCTCGCGGTAACCACCGACCTGCGCGAAGTGAGCGCTGGTCAGCGAGATGTTGTGCGTGTAGGCGATGACCCAGCCGGCCCGGAGCCACTCGCCCCCGTCGTCGGGAAGCCCCGTGGCGAACCGCAGGTCGCCGCCGTGCGGGAAGGCGCGTGCGACCGCGTGCGACTCCCCGGCCAGCACTGCCGGCAGGTCAGCGAGGCCGATCTCGTCCCGCCGGCCGATCAGCACCGCCGCGTTGCCGGGCACGCTGTGCCAGGCGAGGTGCCGCTCCAGCAGGTCGGGCACCGCCCACGAGTCGGCGTCGAGGAAGACCAGCAGAGGTGCGCAGGCACGGCGCGCCCCCTCGTTGCGGGCGACGGAGCGGCCCTTGCGCTCGGCGAGTTCCAGCACTCGCAGGCGGAGACCGGCACCCTCGGCGAGCGCCTCGGCGTACCCGTCGGACGAGCCACCGTCCCGGACCACGATCACCTCGAAGCGTTCCGGCGGCAGCGTCTGCCGGGTCAGCGCCCTGAGGGTCAGCGCGAGGCACTGCGGATCCTGGTAGGTCGGCATCACCACGCTCAGCGCCGGAGGGTTGGTGGGCAGCGACATGGCGATCCTCTCCGTCAGACGATCTTGCCGTCGGGGGGCGGCGACATCGTCAGACGATAACGCTCCGCGACGACATCCTTACGCATCAATAGGGGTCTATAGGGGTGCACTGTCCCGACATGACAGTCGCCGCCTGACCGGAACCTACCCACGCGCAGGAGCAGCAGCCGCGATAGGAAGCAGAGGGTTAGGTCGTGTTTCGTAGGGCGCGGAGCCATTGGTTGATGGCGGCGATGGTGAGGGTGGCTTCATAGCGCACGGCGAGTTTGTCGTAGCGGGTGGC
>NZ_VISW01000027.1:0-65771 GCF_007827635.1 Micromonospora sp. CNZ296 | reverse complement strand
GCCTCAAGCGCTACATCGTCCGCGAGATCCACACCGCCCTCCTCGCCGACTTCACCACCCTCAACACCGCTTGACTTCTATAGGAGCATCCCCGCCGTCTCCGCCTGACCCCGCCCGCCCCGCCCCACCTCGCCCTGTTGATCAAGGAGTTTGTGTCCCTCCCAGAGATCAACTAGGACGCAAACTCCTTGATCACCGAGCTGAGAGGGTAGGCGCGAGGTGAGGCGGGCGGGGTGGGCGCCGTCGGGCCGGGAGTTGGCCGGTGATCATGAAGTTGGCGGGGCGACACGCCGACGACGGGACCGTCAACTTCATGATCGACGAGGCGGGGCGAGGGTGGCGTGCGCGAGCCGGTCGGTCAGGCGGCGATCATGAGGTTGACGGGGCGACACGCCGACAGGGAGGCCGTCAACTTCATGATCGGCGGGGCGGGGCGGGGCGGGACGGGGCGGGGCAGGAGCGGGCAGGACGGTCAGGAGATCTGGGCGCCCAGGAAGAAGATGCCGGGGTGGCCCTTCGTCTCGAAGCCTCGGCTGGGGTTGCGCCGCAGGGTGCTGCTGTCGATCTTCAGGGTGCCGGTGCGGTTGTTGCTGACGAAGAAGATCGCGCCGCCGCCCTCGTTCGCGCTGTTGTCCTCGATCACCGTGCCGGCGATCCGTACCGCGAATTCGTTGCCGTCGCAGTAGATCGCACCGCCGCTACCGCCACCCGGCGTGCCGCCCCGGGCCGGGTTCGCTCCCGTACCGACCGCACGGTTGTCCCGGAAGACGCTGTTCAGCACCGTCCAGGAGACGCCGATACTGCTCAGCGCCCCGCCGTTGGCGCACACCCCGCCGGTGAAGGTGCTGCTCACCACGTACACCGGTTTGTTTTCGAACTGGCTCAGCACCCGCAGCGCGGCGCCTCCGAGGTCCGGGCCGGTGCGGTCACAGCGGTTGCCGACGAACCGTGAGTTGATCACGGTGAACCGCCCGCCGCGCACGAAGATGGCGCCGCCCCCACCGCCCTCGGTCCGCTCGCCGGTGGCGTCCCCGTCGGCGAACGTCAGGTTCTGCACGGTGAGCCGCGGGTGGTCCTGGTTCTGGCAGTGCGAGGTGGTCCAGCCCTGCGCCTCGTCGCAGGTGTTCATGTAGAGGATCCGGCGCTTGCCGCCGCCGCTCAGCGTGACAGTGCCGCCGCCGTCCAGCACGACGCGCGGGCCGTGCGAGTTCACCACCTTGGCTGTGGCCTTCATGGTGATGGTCACCGGCGCGGGTCCGCAGTCGAACGTGATGACGCCACCGGCCGCGACGGCCTTCACCACCGCCTCCGAGGTGCAGCTCGCCGGGGTGCCGCTGCCGACGGTACGGGTCGGGCGCGAGGTGTCCACCGGACGCGCCTCGGCCGGTACGGCGGCCCGGCCGTTCGGGTTGCCGGCGCGGAACGTGACGGTGGCAGGGCTGGGGCTCGGCCGGGCGCTGCCGAGACCGGCCCGCCCACTCGGGGAGGCCGACGGGGCGGCTGCCGGACTGGCCGACGAGCCGGCGACGCCGGCGTCGGGCGCGGGGGCCGGATCGTCACCGCAGGCGGGCAGCGTTGCCGTCGTCAGGGCGAGGGCGAGCAGAGTGACAGCCGACTTCACGCGCACCGCCCGATGCTAGGAGGACCGGCCGCCCCGGCACGACTCCACAGCCGATCCTTAACCCGCCGCTAAGCCGCAGCCGCAGCCAGCGCCGGAGCCGCAGCCGGCACCGGAGCCGCAGCCAGCGCCGGGAGCCGCAGCCCAAGCCGGAGCCGCAGCCGGCACCTGAGCCGGCGACCGCGCGGCAGCAGACAGCACCGAGCGGGACGGTCAGGCGTGCGAGAGCGCGAACGCGACAAGGAAACCGAGCACGGTGATCAGCCCGACCAGCAGGTGCGCGTCCGCGAACGCCTCCGGGACCATGGTGTCGGTGATCATCGCCAGGATCGCGCCCGCGGCGAGCGCGGTGATCGTCGCCAGCACCTCGGGTGGCGCGCCGCCGAGCAGCGTGTACCCGGCCAGCGCCGCCGCACCGGAGATCAACGCGATGGCCGTCCACAGCCCGAACACGTAACGCCGGGTGCGTCCGGCCTGCCGCATGCCCGCCGCGCTGGACAGACCTTCCGGCACGTTGCTGAGGAACACCGCGATGACGGTGACCAGGCTGACCGGGCCGCCGGCCAGCAGGCTCGCGCCGATCACCACCGATTCGGGTACGCCGTCGAGCAGCGCGCCGACCGCGATGGCCGTACCCGAGCCGGGCTGTTCCCGCTCGGAGGGCTGCTCGTCGCCGGAGCGCTTGCGGTGCCGCGCGCCGTGCCGGGCCAGCAGCACGTTCGCCGCGGTGTACAGCAGTGCACCGGCCGCGGCGCCGATCGCCACCGGCAGCAGCCCGCCTTGCTCGTGCGCCTCGTCGATCAACTCGAACGAGACGGCGGACAGCAGCACGCCCGCCCCGAACGCCATCACCGAGGCGGTCACCCGGCGCGGTACGCGCGCGAAGAACCCGACGGCCGCCCCGATCAGCAGGGCCGACCCGGCGAGCAGGCCCCAGAATCCCGCTTCCAGCCACTCCGGCACGCGCTGGACCCTACCCCGGGGCGTGCGCCGTCAACCGGGTCAGAAGTCGGCGAACAGGTGCGGCAGTTCCCGGGGGAAGAGGCGGCGCAGCTCACCGGCCGCGTCCACCGGCACCTCGCCCAGCCCGCGTACGACCACCTCGGCCGGGTCGAGCACCCCGTACGCCAGGGCGGACAGCCCGGCGGCGGTGAGCCGCGCGGCCGGCACGCTGCCCTCGGCGGCGGTCTGCGCGGGCAGCACCGCGAGCTTGCCCGTGGTGCCGTCGAGCAGGTGGCGACCGGCGAGCCAGCGGTCGCCGACTACCTCGATCAGTACCCGGCCGACCCCGACCGGCTGCTCGGCGAGCGCGTCCAGGCTGAGCAGCCGGGCCATCGGCGCGGTCGGGTCGGGCCGGGCCACCCGCGCCTCCACCTGCACGTCGAGGTCGGTGAGCCACAGCTCGGGCAGTTCGTCGGGGGTCACCTGGACGCTGATCCGGGCCACCTGGTCGACGTGCCGGGCGAAGAACTGGAGCACCGACGCGCGGGCGTACGCGTCGTCGACCAGCAGGTCGTCGGCGAACAGCGTGCCGGCGTGGTCGTCGATCCGGTAGGTGACAGCGCCGACCGTCTCGCCGCCGCGCACCACGCTGACCAGCCAGCGGTCGTCCCGGTCGCGCAGCCCGACCGCCCGGAAGTCCGGGAAGACGGCGAAGCCGTGCCGCTCGCGCAGGCACCGCTCGGTGTACGCGCGCCACCGCGCGTACCCCGCGCCGATCCGCTCCCAGACCAGCTCGTCCGGCAGGTCGGCGCGCAGCAGCGGCGCCAGGTCCGCCGGGTTGAAGATCGCGGTACGCCGCCGGGGCAGCCCGATGTAGCCGAAGCGCTCGTAGAACGAGGCGCGGAACGGGTGCAGCGCGGTGAGCTGGTGGCCCTCGTCGCGCACGCCGTCGAGGAGCTGCTGCATGAGCGTGCGGACGTGCCCGCGCCGGCGGGCCAGCGGATGGGTGGCCACGCCCGCGACACCGGCCATCGGCAGCACCGCGCCGCGCAGGTTCTGCCGCATCGGTATCGCCGACACGGCCGCCGCGGTGACCCCGTCCTCCTCGGCCACCAGCGTCGTGTTCCCGGCGTTGTACGGCAGGTACGCACGGAACTGGTCGGTCCGGGTGGCGCCCATCGGCGAGGCCTCGAACGCGTACGCCTGGAGCGGGAAGCTGGTGGTCAGTCGTTCATCGGCGGCCAGCCGGCGAATGTGCATCCGTTCATCCCAACCGCACCCGCCGTGGTCCGCAACCGGAAAGGGCGCCCGCTCACGCCTCGGTGACGTCCGAGATGACCACAGTCACGTTGTCCGGCGCGCCGGCCTGGTGGGCCAGTTTCACCAGTTGCTCGCCGCACTGCTGGCGGTCCCCGTAGGTGGCGAGCGCCGCGGCGATGGCGGCGTCCTCCACGTAGTCGGAGAGGCCGTCGCTGCACAGCAGCAGCCGGTCGCCGGGGAAGACGGTGAGCGCCCCGACGGCGGGCGGCGCGTCCGAGCCCTGCACCGCCCGGGTGACGAGCGAGCGCTGCGGGTGGTGCCGGGCCTGGTCGCGGGAGAGCGCGCCCTGGTCGACGAGCGCCTGGACGAACGTGTCGTCGCGGGTGAGCTGGGTCAGCTCGTGGTCGCGCAGCAGGTAGCAGCGGGAGTCGCCGACCTGGGCCAGGACCAGGGTGTCCCCGGCGAGCAGGGCGGCGGTGAGCGTCGTACCCATGCCGTCGCGGGCCGGGTCCACCGTGATGGCCGCGCGGATGCGCTGGTTCGCGGTGCTGACGACGGCGCGCAGCGCGTCGGCGGCCTCGTCGGCGCCGGTGGGCGGCGTCAGCTCGTCCAGGATCCGGATGACGATCTCGCTGGCCACCTCGCCGGCGGGGAGCCCGCCCATGCCGTCGGCCACCGCCACGAGGCGGTCACCGGCGAGGGCGGAGTCCTCGTTGTTGGTCCGGACGAGGCCGACGTCGTTGAGGATGGCCGAGCGGAGGATGAGCGTCATGACGACAAGCTTGCCAAGAAGAACGGGTCCGCGTCTGCACGCGCTGGCGGGTCTGCTGAAAGAAATGTCATCAGCTTGCATCCTGGGTATGCGTCAACTGTCCGGTGTGGACGGACGAGGATAGCGCAGCAGGAGGCTCGCATGAACCTCCTCCTCGCCCACCGCCGCGTAGGTGTGCGGCACGTCGGAGGTCCACCGCAGGTAGCCCCCGGGACCGGCGGTCAGCGGGGCGTCGGCCGGGCCGGCGCGGAGCACGCCGGAGAAGACCGTCACGTGTTCGGTCACGCCGCTGGAGTGGGCGGGGGAGAGCTGCGCCGGACCCGGGGTGACCCACATCCGGTACAGCTCGTAGGTCGCCTCCCGGTCGCTGAAGACCTCCAGCAGCGTGCCTCCCACCGCGGCCCCGCGCAGGGTCGGCGCCTGGTCGGGCGTGGCGAGCACGGCGGTCAGCGGTACGCCGAGCTGCGCGGTGATCGCGTACAGCGTCTCCAGCCGGGGGTTGCGCACGCCGTTCTCCAGGCCGGAGAGCGTGGCCTTGCCGACGCCCGCGAGGCGGGCCAGCTCGGACAGGGAGATGCCCCGCTCGGTGCGGAGCGAGCGGATGCGCCTGCCGACCTCCCGGGCGCTCCGGTCATCGGCTGGTGCGGCGGCTGTCATGGGGGCTATCGTGCTACACCGTGCCGTTCCGTAAACGGAACGGTCGGAGGAGGACAGCATGGGCGGTCGGCTCCAGCCCGTCCTGGCCGGCGTGGTGACCGCTCTGGTCGGCTTCGCCAGCTCGTTCACAGTCGTCCTGGCCGGGCTGCGCGCGGTCGGCGCCGATCCGGACCAGGCCGCTTCCGGCCTGCTCGCGCTCTGCGTCGCCAGCGGCGCCTGCGCGGTCTGGCTCGGCCTGCGGCACCGGCTGCCGCTGTCGATCGCCTGGTCCACGCCGGGCGCGGCGCTGCTCGTGGCCACCGGACCGGTCGCCGGCGGCTGGCCCGCAGCGGTCGGCGCCTTCCTGCTCGCCGGGCTGCTGATCATCGCGGCCGGGCTGATCCCGGCGCTCGGCCGTGCGGTCGCCGCGATCCCCGCCCCGATCGCCTCCGCCATGCTCGCCGGGGTGCTGCTGCCGCTGTGTACGGCCCCGGTACGCGCCCTGGTCGAGGTGCCCCGGCTCGCCGGGCCGGTGGTGCTGGTCTGGCTGCTGCTGCACCGGTTCGCCCGCCGCTGGGCGGTACCGGGCGCGCTCGCCGTGGCGGTGATCGCGATCGCCCTGACCGCCTCCGGGCCGGCCCGGCTGGACGTCGCACCGGTCGTCGCGTTCACCGCGCCGTCCTGGACGCTGCCCGCAGTCGTCGGGCTCGCGCTGCCGCTGTTCCTGGTCACCATGGCCGCCCAGAACGTGCCCGGAACCGCGGTGCTCGCCGGGTACGGCTACCGGGCCCCGCTGGGCTCGGCGTTGCGGGTGACAGGCCTCGCCACCGCCCTCGGCGCCCCGGCGGGCGGCCACGCGGTGAACCTGGCGGCGATCACCGCGGCCCTGGCCGCCGGCCCGGACGCCCACCCGGACCCGGAGCGGCGCTGGATCGCCTCGGTCACCGCCGGGATCGGCCTGGCCCTGCTCGGCCTGGGCGCCGGCGTGGCCACCGCCCTGGTGCTGCTCTCCCCGCCGGTGCTGGTCGAGGCCGTCGCCGGGCTCGCCCTGCTCGGCGCGCTCGCCGGGGCCGTCGCGGCGGCGGTCGCCCAGCCGGACGCGCGGGAGGCAGCAGTGGTGACGTTCGTGGTCACCGCCTCCGGGGTGAGCCTGCTCGGGGTGGGTGGCGCGTTCTGGGGACTGGTCGCGGGCTGGCTGATGCTGCTGCTGTTCCGCCGCCGGGCGGTCGCATCCCCGCCGGTCGAGCCGCCCCGGACCGAATCCGCCCCGTCGCTTTCCGGCCGGACCGGGTGACGAACTGTTAACCTGGAGTGCGCAGGAGGCCCGTCAGGGTTCCCGCAACCGCCTTAGGGCCCGCTTTCAGGCGGGCCCTTCGTGCGTCGGCCGCCCGGTCGGATGCCAGCACCACGAGTGGTATCGGCGCGGCTCGACCCAGGACCACAGCCGCGTGTTCGTCGTCGCCTCCCGAGGATCCGCGCCCGCCCCGCTCGCCATCCTGCGGAACAGGAAGGTGACCAGGTCGACGGCCTGCACCAGCCGGGAGGCGTGCGACGGGGCGAAGTGCAGGGTGTCCACGATCCGGCTGAGCCGCCGGGAACGGTAGCCCCCGGTTCCGTCGACCCGGTAACGGGTCAGGTCCGAGCGGTGGCTTGCGGGGTTGTCGACCTCGTCCGCGATCACCAGGGCCAGTTCGTCCCGCATCGCCGCGTATCCGTCCACCCGTTCCAGAAGGTGTGACAGCACCACCTCGTGAGCGGGGCGGGTGAGCCCGTAGCGCCGGGTGAGGCCGTGCCGGTCGACGCCGCGCAGGATGACTGTGACGTCGTACGTGCCGATCGCCTTGAGCGCCGCGTTGTAGACGGCGATCCGGGCGCGTGGCGGCACCCTCGCCCAGGCCGTCCGCCCCTGGAACAGGTCGTACCCGTGGAGTTCGGCGGCTCGGTCGATGCCGTACGCCTTGGCCGCGTCCGTCATCACCTCGTCGAGTGCGGTGCTGAGCGGGATGGCCACGGCCTCCGGGACCAGAAGTGCGCCGATCCAGTACCAGCGATCGGTGTACGACTCGTCCACATAGGTCAGGAGCACCCGACGAGCGTAGGCCGCTTTCCGGGCGTGGCCGCCTCGACGCGCAGGGCCGCCGAATCGGCGCATTCGACCCCGGGTGTCACTCCTCGGCGGGCAGCTCCGCGGCCGGGACGGTGAGGCGTACCGCGCCGTCGCCCACCGCGGCGATCCGGTCGGCCAGCACGTAGACCGCGCCGGTGCGGACCAGCTCGGTGGAGACCTTGAGGTAGCCGTCGCGGAGCAGCCGGGCGGCCAGGTCGGCCGGTACGTCCGGCTCCTCGGCCGCCGCCGACTCGATCAGCTCGTCCAGGCTGCTGCCCGGGTCGACCGGGGCGGGCGCCTGCACGGTCACCGCGGCCGGGTCGCCGCGCTGCACGAGATCGACTGTGCCCACCTCGACGCCTGCGGAGTCGACCACCCGCATGCCGGTGGTGACCCGGGAGACGGTGTCCTGCTGCTGGCTCATGCAGAAGCGGTTCCCGGGGCGCGCGGGAGCTAAACGGAGGGGGCCCAGCCGCCCGGCGGGCGGGGGGACAGCTCGCGCCAGGTGTCGGTGCCGTCCAGCAGCGCCCGGATCGTCTCCTCGGCCTCCTCGACGCTGGCGTGCTCGTAGAAGCGGGAGATCCCCTCGGCACCGCCGGCCCGCTGCTCGACGTGCCAGCGGTCGCCGTCCACCCGGAGGAAGACGTCACGCCGGGCGAGGCGTCCCCATTTCCCGTTCCACCAGTGCCTACGCTGCTCCATGCCCGGACTCTATCGAACATGTGTTCGATACACGTCGGCCCCCGCGAGATCGTCGCGGGGGCCGATCGGCTATGGCGTCAGCGCGGCGCGGGCGGCTCCTGCCGGCGGCCGAGCACGTCGTCCAGGGCGCTGCGCTGGCCGGGCGTGCCGTGGTTGCCGGCGAGCAGCGCGTCCCGGATCTCGGTGAGCAGCTTGACCTCCTCGCTGGGGGCCGAGGGCGGCGGCTCCTCGCCGCGCTTGCGCCGCTCGGCGAGCCTGTTCATCGGGTAGACGACGAGGAAGTAGAGCGCCGCCGCGGTGAGCACGAACGTGATCGCCGCGTTGACGAAGGCCACCCAGTCGAACGGGATGCCCCGGAACTTGGGCGTCGAGCCGCTGAGGCCGTCCTTGCTGCCGGTGATCAGCGCGATGAACACGCGTACCAGCGGTTCCAGGAACGACTTGGTGAGCTGGGTAACCACGCCGGTGAACGCGGCGCCGATGACGACACCGACCGCCAGGTCGACGACGTTGCCGCGCATGATGAAGTCTTTGAAGCCCTTGAGCATCCGTACTCCCGTGCCCTGATGAGTCTGCGTCGGGGACAACCTATGCCCCGGCGGGCCCTTCGAGAAAAGCACCGGCTTCGATCGCCGCCCGCTGCGGGTCGCCGGCCCGGATCGCCTCGACCAGCCGGCCGTGGTCCACGTACCGCTCCGGAGTGAGCGCCTCACCCATCGCCTGGGCCACCGTGCTGCGCAGCGCGGCGCCGACCGAGGCGTACAGCTCGGCGAGCATGGCGTTGTGCGCGGCCGCCACCACGACCGTGTGCAGCGCGGCGTCCGCCTCCACGAACTCGTCCACCCGGCCGCCGCGCCACGCGGCCTCGCGGGCCGCGAGCGCGCCGTCGAGCGCCGCCAGGTCCTCGGGGGTACGCCTCAGCGCGGCGAGCCGGGCGGCCTCCACCTCGAACGCGCGCCGGACCTCGATCACCTCGGTCATCCGGTCGTCGGTGAGCCGGCGGGCCACCACTGGCGCCAGCTCGTCGGTCGACACCACGTAGGTGCCGGAGCCCTGTCGGCACTCCAGCACCCCGGCGTGCACGAGCGCGCGGACCGCCTCACGGACCGTGTTCCGCCCGACGCCGAGCGCGGCGACCAGTTGCGGCTCGGTGGGGATGCGCCCGCCCACCGGCCACTCGCCGCCGAGGATCCGTTCCCGGAGCTGCTCGATCGTCTGCCGGACCCGGTGACCGCGCGGAGGCACGGCGACGGAATCCACGGCGGGTGTCACCGGTTACACCTCGTGCCGAAATTCATCCCATGATTGTAGGTTCGAGGTCATGACTCCGCCACCTGCGCCCGCCGCGACAGTGCCCGCCCCCGGCGTCACACCCGCGGCGGGCCCCGCCCCGGCGGCCGGCCCGGTCCGGGGCGGTCTGCTCGTGCTCGCCGGGATGCTGCTCGTCGCGCTGAACCTGCGGGCCGCGGTGACCAGCCTCGGCGCCCTGCTCGACGAGATCCGGGTCGGCCTGGGCCTCTCCGGCGCGATGGCCGGCCTGGTCACCACGCTGCCCACCATCGCCTTCGCCGGACTCGGCGCGCTCACCCCGTGGCTGGTCCGCCGCTGGGCCGCGCCCCGGGTGCTGGTGGTGGCCATGGTGGCGCTCACCGTCGGGCAGGTGCTGCGCGCGGTCACCGGCTCGGCGGCGGTCTTCGTGCTCACCAGCGCGCTCGCGCTGGCCGGCATCGCGGTGGCGAACATCCTGCTGCCGATGCTCGTCAAGCAGCACTTCCCGCACCGCACCGGATTGGTCACCGGGGCGTACACGATGGCCCTGACTGTGGGCACGACGGTGGCCGCCGCCTCCGCCGTGCCGGTCGCGCACGCGTTCGGCTCCTGGCGGGCCGGACTCGGCATCTGGGCCGGGCTGGCCGCGCTGGCCGTACTCCCGTGGGTGCCGCTGGCGCTGCGCGCCCGCGCCGCGCGACGGGCCGCGCCCCCGGCGGTGGCGGTCGCCGCCCCGGCCCGCGTGCAGCCGGGGCGGACCCGGCTCGGCTGGGCCATGGCGGTCTACTTCGGGGCGCAGTCGCTCAGCGGGTACGCGATCATGGGCTGGCTGGCCCAGCTCTTCCGGGACGCCGGATACCGGCCGGAGACGGCCGGGCTGCTGCTCGCCGGGGTGACCGCGCTGGGCGTGCCGGTGGCGCTGATGATGCCGGCGCTCGCCGGACGGCTGGCCACGCTCCGCCCGCTGGTGCTGTCGCTGACCGTGTTCTCCGCCGCCGCGTACGCCGGGCTGGCGCTCGCCCCGCACGGCCTGGCGCCGCTGTGGGTGCTGCTGCTGGCGCTCGGCCAGGGCGCGTTCCCGCTCATCCTGACCACGATCGGGCTGCGCGCCCGGACCGCCGAGGGCACCGTGGCGCTGTCCGCGTTCGCGCAGAGCACCGGGTACGTGATCGCGGCTCTCGGGCCGCTGCTGGTGGGCATCCTCTACGAGGCGACAGGCGGCTGGACCGCCCCGATCGGCTTCCTGCTGGTGGCGCTGGCCGTGCAGACGGCGGCGGGCATGGTGATCGCCCGTCCCCGCTACATCGAGGACGAGCGCTGAGCGGGATCGGTCAGGAGGAGGCCGGGGTGGGATCGCCCGCGACGGCCTGCTCGACCGTCGGGTACGTGTGCAGCACCTCGACCAGGCCGCTGACCTCGAGGATGCGCAGCACGCCGCGCTGCGGGGCGGCCAGCCGGACCACGCCGCCCGCCTCGTCGCAGTTGTTCTTCGCCCGGACGAACACCGACAGGCCGGTGGAGTCGCAGAACGACACCTCGGCCAGGTCGAAGACGAGGCGACTGCGCCCCTTGTCCAGCAGATCCGTGATCTGGTCCTGGAGCTGCGGTGCCGTGGCCATGTCGAGCTCGCCCGCGACCGACACGACGACCACGTCGCCGCGCTGTTCCGTGTGCACCGTCAAGGACATTCGTCGACCTCCTGTGTTCGGGGGAAACGGTATCCCACGATGGGCGCGACGCGCAGAACGGGAGCGGTCACGGGTGCGGTCGATCATTCTTTGCTCCGTGACAAGTAGCGCCCCGGCCTCCGGTGATAGAGTCCGCCCGTCCAAATCAGGGAGGTCACCATGGCGTTGAGCGCCGAACAGGGTGGTCGGCTCGCCCACCTGCTCAGTCAGCACGCGGACCGGTTGACCAACCGCTGGACGGAGATCGTCGGCAGTTCGCTGCGCGGTCGTCTGAGCCGGGCCGAGCTGGCGCGGCAGGTCCAGGAGCTGCACCGCGCGCTGGTCGACGCCGGCCGGCAGGGCGTCTCCGACCTGGCCGACGAGCACGGTGGTGAGCTGCGGGCGGTGCTGTCCGAGCTGTCCACCAACCGGGCCCGCCAGGGATTCTCCGCCACCGAGACCGCGATCAGCGTGTTCGCGCTCAAGGACACCCTGCTGGAGCTGATGGAGGAGGAGAAGGGCGACGAGACCCTGCGCGACTTCGTCTCCTTCTCCGCGCTCATCGACCAGATGGGCCTGTTCACGTTCGAGACGTTCGTCCGGGCCCGCGAGAGCCTGATCGCCGACCAGGCGGAGCAGCTCCTGGAGCTGTCCACCCCGGTGGTGAAGCTCTGGGAGGGCGTGGTCGCCGTCCCGCTGGTCGGGACGCTGGACTCGGCCCGCGCCCAGGTGGTGATGGAGCGGCTGCTCCAGACGCTCGTCGACACCGGCTCGCCGTACGCGATCATCGACATCACCGGCGTACCGGCGGTGGACACGCAGGTCGCGCAGCACATCCTCAAGACCGTGGTGGCCGCCCGGCTGATGGGCGCCGACTGCATCATCTCCGGTATCCGCCCGCAGATCGCCCAGACGATCGTGGCCCTCGGCATCGAGTTCGGTGACATCGCCACCAAGGCGAGCCTCGCCGACGCGCTGCGCCACGTGCTGCGCCTGACCGGGGTCGAGACCACCGCTCGCCGCCCGCGCCGGGAGTCCTGATGGAACGGGTGCCGATCCTCAAGATCGGCGACATCCTGCTGGTCTCCATCCAGGTCGACATGTCCGACCAGACGGCGGTCCAGTTGCAGGAGGACCTGGCCGAGCGGATCGTCGCCACCGGCTGCCACGGCGTGATCATCGACATCACGGCGCTGGACATCGTCGACTCCTTCGTCGGCCGGATGCTGTCCACCATCGCGTCCATCTCGAAAGTGCTGGACGCCGAGACGGTGGTGGTCGGCATGCGCCCGGCCGTCGCCATCACGCTCGTCGAGCTGGGGCTGTCGCTCAACGGCATCCGTACCGCGCTGAACGTCGAGCGCGGCATGGAGCTGATCGCGGCCAGCCGCGCCGACGAGTGGGACGAGGCGGCCGACGACGAGGACACCGAGACGACGGCGACGGCATGACCACGGGCGTCGACCTGGGTGTGCCGGCGACCCAGGCGATCCGCAGCGACGAGGACGTGGTGCGGGTCCGGCAGTTGGCGCGTACCACAGCCGTCGCGGTCCGCCTCTCCCTGGTGGACCAGACGAAGCTCGTCACCGCCGCCAGCGAGCTGGCCCGCAACACGCTGATCTACGGTGGCGGGGGCAGCGCCGAGGTGAGCACCGTGTCCGACGGCCGCCGGCGCGGCGTGCGGATCGTCTTCGCCGACGAGGGCCCGGGCATCCCCGACCTCGACCTGGCGCTCACCGACGGCTACACCACCGGCGGCGGGCTGGGCCTGGGACTGAGCGGCGCCCGCCGGCTCGTCGACGACTTCGACATCCGGACGGCTGTCGGCGAGGGGACGCGGATCACCGTCACCAAGTGGTCGCGATGATCGCCGACGTGGTGCCCGACCACGGCATCTGGTTCCGGGTCGACACCGGCGCGACCGCCGGCAGCGTACGCCGGGCGGCCGAGCGTCTCGGCCGGCAGCTCGAACTGAGCGCGGCGCGCGTCGCGGACCTGGCCATCGTCACCGCCGAGATCACCAGCAACCTGGTCAAGCACGCCCGCGAGGGCACGCTCCTGATGCGTCCGGCACGCCGGGGCGGGCGGGCCGGCGTGGAGCTGGTCGCGATCGACTCCGGCCCCGGCATGGCCGACCTCACGCTCTCCTCCGCCGACGGCCACTCCACCGCCGGCACGCTCGGCATCGGGCTCGGCGCGATCACCCGGCAGTCGAGCCGGTTCGACGGCTACTCGTCGCCGGGGCGGGGCACGGTCCTGGTCGTCCAGGTCTGGGACGCCGCACCGCCGGAGCCGGACTGGGCGGGCGGGCTGGCCCGGCCGATCACCGGCGAGCAGACGAGCGGCGACGGGTACGCGGTCCGCCAGGTCGGTGGCCGGCGGCAGGTGCTGGTCTCCGACGGGCTGGGCCACGGGCCGCTCGCCGCCGCCGCCACAGGTGCCGCCGTGTCCGCGTTCCGTTCGGCGCCGGACGGGCCGCCGGACGTCGTGGTGCGGCACCTGCACGCCGCCATCTCGCACACCCGGGGCGCCGCGCTCGCGGTGGCCGAACCGGATCCGGCCGCCGGCGTGCTCCGCTACGCCGGGCTGGGCAACATCGCCGCGATGATCGTCGCGCCGGGCGAGCGGCGGCGCGGGCTGGTCTCGCTGCCGGGCATCGCCGGGCACCAGCGTCCGGCGATCCGCGGGTACGACTACCCCTTCTCGCGCGACGCCACCCTGGTCATGCACAGTGACGGAGTGGTGGACCGCTGGGATCTGGACGACTATCCCGGGCTCGCCGGCCGCAACCCGCTGCTGGCCGCCGCGACCCTGCTGCGCGACGCCGGTGTCCGCCGTGACGACGCCTGCGTCCTGGTGGCCCGGGGGGCGGCATGACCGAGCCCCTCCTGCACCTCGCGCTCCGGGTGGAGCAGGACATCTTCCTGGTCCGGCAGCGTGGCCGGGAGGTGGCCGCGGCGGTCGGGCTGGAACATCAGGACCAGGTACGGATCGCCACCGCGCTCAGCGAGGTGGCCCGGGAACTGTTGCACGGGGCCGACGGCGCGGACGTGACGTTCGCCCTCGACCGGGACGCGGTCGGCCGCCGGGTCCTCCAGGTGGACCTGTCGCCGCTGCGTCCGCTCCCCGGTGGACGGTACGAGCCGCAGTCCGGCGCCGTCGCGCGTCTGGTGGACACGTTGCGGGTGGTGGCCGTCGAGGGCGATACCGTCGTGAGGATGTCCCGACGAGTGCCCGACCACGCCGAGGAGCTGACGGCCGAGCGCGCCGCCGAGCTCCGCGCCGAGCTGGCCGAGCGCGCGCCGGGTTCCGCGCTGGACGAGTTGGCCGCCCAGAACGCGCAGCTCATCGCCGCCCTCGACGAGGTACGCAGCCAGCGCGACGAGCTGGCGGTGCTGAACTCCGAACTCCAGGAGACCAACCACGGCGTGATGGCGCTCTACAACCAGCTCACCGAGGAGCTGGAGGAGACCAACCGCGGTGTGGTGGCGCTCTACGCCGAACTGGACGAGAAGTCCGCCCAGCTGCGGGCCGCGAGCGAGTCGAAGAGCCGGTTCCTGGCGAACGTCAGCCACGAGCTGCGCGCCCCGGTCACCGCGATCATCGGCCTGGCCCGGCTGCTCGCCGACTCCGCCTCCGACCCGCTCACCGGCGAGCAGGCCCGTCAGGTGGGGCTGATCCGCTCCTCGGCGGGCGACCTGCTGGGGCTGGTCAACGAGCTGCTCGACCTGGCCAAGGCGGAGTCGGGCCGGATCGAGCCGGACTGGTCCGACGTCGATCTGCGCGCCGTGTTCGGGCAGTTGCGCGGCACGCTGCGGGCGCTCGCCGCGCGCCCCGAGGTGGAGCTGGTGGTCGAGGAACCGCCGGCCCCGGCCACTGTGCGCTCGGACGAGGTGCTGCTCGCCCAGGTGCTGCGCAACCTGCTGCACAACGGACTGAAGTTCACCGAACGCGGCGAGGTACGCCTGCGCGCCGAGCGCCGCGGCGGCCAGTGGACGCTGTCGGTCACCGACACCGGCGTGGGCATCCCGCCGGAGCTGCACGAACGGGTCTTCGAGGAGTTCTACCAGGTGCCCGGCACGACCCGGGTCGGTGGCACCGGGCTCGGCCTGCCGTACGCGCGCCGGCTGATCACGCTGCTCGGCGGGACGCTGGAGCTGACCAGCGAACCCGGCCGGGGCAGCACGTTCACAGTGGTCCTCCCCGCGGGCGGAGCGTGACGGTGGACGGCGGGCCGGTGACCGTGCTTGTGGTCGACGACAGCGGCCCCAAGCGATACCTGCTGGTCAACTGGCTGACCCGGGCCGGCTTCGTCACCGTCGAGGCCGAGAACGGCACGGCGGCGCTGGAGCGGGTGGACCGGGAACACATCGACCTCGTGGTGCTCGACGTCCGTCTGCCGGACATGAGCGGCTTCGAGGTGTGCGAGCGGATCAAGGAGGCGCACCCGTCGATCCCGGTCATCCACGTCTCCGCGCACGCGGTCGACGTGGTCGACCGGGCGCAGGGTCTCACCCGGGGCGCGGACGCCTACCTGGCCGAGCCGATCGAGCCGGAGGAACTGGTCGCCACCGCCCACGCGGTGCTGCGCTACTACCAGGCCCGGCGGCGGGCCGAGCAGCTCGCCGAACGGCTCGCCGCGCTCGCCGACGCCACTGTGGAGATGCACGCGACGCCGAACTTCGTCCGGCTGCTGGAGGCCGCCGCGAGCGGCGCGGCGCGGATCTTCAATGCCCCGGCGGCGGTGGTCGCCGAGACGTTCGACGGGGACTGCCTGGCGGGCGTGGCGGCCGACCCGCACACACCGGCCACCATCGTGCCGTGGGTGGTGGACGACACCGGAGTGCCGATCGGCACCCGGGTACGCGTCGACGAGCCGGCCAACTGGGCGCTGGCCGGCTGGCCGGACGGCGACACCGTGACCGTCGCCGCCTCCCGGCTGCGCGAGGACCGGGCCCCGCTCTACGTGGTGGTGCCGACCGCCACCCAGACCGTACGCACGCCGGTGCTGGTGCAGCTCGCCCAGGCGGTCGCCTCGGCGGTCGAGGCGCAGCGGTCCTTCGACGAGGAGCACCGGATCGCTGTGACGTTGCAGCGCAGCCTGCTGCCGCAGCGGCTGCCCGACGTCGTCGGCCTGGACCTGGCCGTCCGGTACGAGCCGGCGAGCGCGCAGACCGAGGTGGGCGGCGACTTCTACGAGCTGGTGATGCTCGACGGCCACCTGCTGGTGGCGATCGGTGACGTGGCCGGGCACTCGCTGCACGCCGCCACGGTGATGGCCGAGCTGCGGCACGCGGTACGGGCGTACGCGGTCGAGGGGCACCAGCCGGGCGTGATCCTGGACCGGGTCAACGAGCTGATGCGCAACCTGCTGCCGACCGAGCTGGCCACCATCTGCGTGCTGCTGCTCCACCCGCCGACCGGGCTGGTCCGGCTGGCCAGCGCCGGGCACCTGCCGGCGTTGCTCAGCCGGGACGGGAGGGTCGAGTTCGTGACGCAGTCCGCGCCCCTGCTCGGCGTACGCGCGCCGCGCCCGCCGGACCTGGAGTTCGTGCTGCCCGCCGGGGCCACGCTCGTGCTCTACACCGACGGGCTGATCGAACGGCGGGACGCCACGATCGACGACGGCATGGCGGCGCTCGGCGTGGCCGCCACCCGGGTGGACGACGACCTGGACGATTTCTGCCGGCGGCTGCTCGTCGAGCTGGCACCGCCGGAGATTCACGACGATGTCGCTGTGGTAGCGGTCCGTCGCCGCTGATCCCCTGGTCCTGAGAAGTGGGGCCGATCGACGCCGTCCTCATACGCTGGCCCGATGAATACCAAGACCAGTGAACTGCTCGCCGTCGCGGCGCCGCGTACGGCCGCTGTGGTGCGCGGCATCTCCGACGACCAGCTCGTCCTGCCCACCCCCTGCCCGGACTACACAGTGCGCGACCTGCTGGGCCACCTGTTCGACGTGGTGGTCAACTTCCAGGCGCTGGCCCGCCGGGAGGAGGTCGACTGGTCCGGCAAGACCGACCACCTGACCGACGGCTGGCGGGACCGGTTCGCGACCGAGGCGGCCCGGCTGACCGAGGCGTGGTCCGACCCGGCCACACAGGAGGGGGTCTCCCCCGGCATGGGACTGCCGCAGGAGACGGTCGGCATGATGGCCCTGATCGACCTCACCGTCCACGGATGGGACCTGGCGCGGGCCACCGGCCAGGAGCTGACCGTGGACCCGGCAGTGGTGGCCGCGGGACACGAGTTCATGGACCGGATGGGCGACACGGGGCAGAAGATGGGCGCGTTCGGCCCGCCGGTGCCCACCGGCGCGGCACCGGACAGCATGGACGCGCTGCTCGGCCGGGCCGGGCGCGACCCGGCCTGGACCCGCTGAACCGAACGGCCCGCGTGGTGCGCCGCGCGGGCCGTTCTTGACACCACTATTCGCTCAGCGAATAGTAGGGCCGTGTCCACGTCGCACGTCCTGCTCGGGCTGCTCGCCGCCGGCCCGCGCCACGGCTACGAGCTGAAGCGCGCGCACGACGAGCGGCTGCCCCGCGCCCGGCCGCTCGCCTTCGGGCAGGTCTACGCGACACTGGCCCGCCTGTGCCGCGACGGCCTCGTGGCCACGGCCGGGCAGACCCGCGAGAGCGGACCGGACCGCACCTCGTACGCGCTCACCGAGGACGGGCGGGCGGCGCTGGACCACTGGCTCGGCACCGTCGAGCCGCCGATGCCGTACGTGGCCAGCACGCTCTTCGCCAAGGTGGTGGTCGCGCTCCTGGTGGCCGACGTCGACCAGGCCCGCGTCTACCTGATCGCGCAGCGGCAGGCGCACACGCAACGCCTGCGCGAACTGACCGCGCTGAAGACGGCCCCCGGCGCCCGCCTCGACGAGGTGGTCGCCGCCGACTTCGCCATCGCCCACCTCGACGCCGATCTCCGGTGGCTGCACACCACCCTCGACCGGGTCGCCGACTGGCACCGGGAGGTGCGCACGTGACGTTCCTGCAAGCGCGCGGAGTGGTCCGCGCCTACGGTCACAACCCCGCGCTGCGCGGTGTGACGCTCGACGTGGCCGAAGGCGAGATCGTCGCGGTCACCGGCCCGAGCGGCTGCGGCAAGTCCACGCTGCTGCACTGTCTCGCCGGCATCCTGCGCCCCGACGCCGGTCAGGTCACGTGGCGCGGGGAACGGATCGACACGTGGTCGGAGGCGGCCCGCTCGCGGCTGCGCCGTACCGAATTCGGGGTGCTGTTCCAGTTCGGCCAGCTCGTCGCCGAGCTGACCGCCGCGGAGAACGTCGCGCTCCCGCTGTTGCTCGCCGGCACGGGGCGGCGAGCGGCGCGGACGGCGGCGCTCTCCTGGCTGGACCGGCTCGGCGTGGCCGACGTCGCCGACGCCCGGCCCGGTGAGATGTCCGGCGGGCAGCAGCAACGCTGCGCGCTGTCCCGGGCGCTCGTCACCGAACCACGGGTGATCTTCGCCGACGAGCCGACCGGCGCGCTCGACACGCTGGCCGGCGAGCAGGTGCTCACCCAACTGGTCCGGCTGGCCCGCGAGCAGCGCACCACAGTCGTGCTGGTGACGCACGAGCCGCGCATCGCCGCGTACGCGGACCGGGAGGTCAGCCTGCGCGACGGCATGGTCGACCACACCGGGCTCGGGCTCGACCCGGCGCTGCCGGGCGGGTCACGGTGAGGCCGGGGACGCTGCTGCGTCTCGTGCTGGCGGGCACCCGCACCGACATCGCACGGGTGGTGCTCACGGCGGTGAGCGCCGCGCTCGCGACGCTGGCCGGGCTGGCCGCGCTGACCGTGCTGTCGGTGGTGAAGCCGTCCGGCGACGACGGGCTCAACTCCGACCAGTACACCAACGCCCTGCTGCGGGAACCCGGTCTGCGCCCCGGCGTGGCGTTCGCGTTGCTGCTGCTCTGCGTACCGGTCCTGGGACTGGCCGGGCAGTGCGCCCGCCTCGGCGCGCCGGGCCGGGACCGGCGGCTGGCCGCGTTCCGGCTGGCCGGTGCCACCCCCGGGCAGGTCACCCGGGTCGCGGTCGCCGAGACCGGCGTGGCGAGCCTGCTCGGCACCCTCGTCGGCCTGGCCGTCTTCCTGGCCGGGCGCCGGCTGCTGCACCGGCCCGACGCGGACGGGCGGCTGCCGCTGCCCACCGACGTGCACCCGGCCCCGGTGGCGGTGGTAGCCGTCGTGCTCGGCCTGCCGCTGGCCGCCGCGCTGGTGAGCGCGTTGCTGCTGCGGCGGGTCGCCACCACCCCGTTCGGCGTCGTGCGCAAGGTCCGCACCCGGGCGCCCTGGCCGTGGCCGGGCGTGCTCATCCTCGCCGCGCTGGCGATGTTCGCCGCGATCCGCCCGCTCCTGCTCTGGTACGAACGGCGTGGCGCCGTGGCCCCCGACTGGCCGGTGCCGACATTGCTCGTCGTCGGCGGGCTGACCGCGATGATCGGCGTGGTGTCGGGCACCGGCTGGATCTCGTACCGGACCGGCCGGCTGCTGCACCGGCACGGACGCGGCCCGGCCGCCCTGCTCGCCGCCCGCCGGCTGGCCGCCGACCCGTGGGCGGGCAGCCGCACCTTCGCCGCGTTGCTGGCCGCGCTGATCTTCGGCGCCGGTGCCGCAGGGCTGCGTGCCGACTTCCAGGCCGAGGCCGAGGTGACCCGCCGCACCGGCTCCGGATTGGCCGACCCGGGCTTCTACCTCGGCGCGATGAACCTGGTCGACCTCGCGGTCCTGGTGGCGATGGCGATCGCCGGCGGTGGGCTGCTCGTGGCGGTGGTCGAGGGGATCACCAGCCGGCGACGGGCGTACGCGGCGCAGGTGGCGACGGGCGTGCCACGGGCCACCATCGGCCGGTCGCTGCTCTGGGCCGCGCTCGCCCCCGCCGTACCCGCGATCGGGCTCGCGTTGACGGTCGGCTACCTGCTGGTCCGGGGCGTCATGCCGGCACCGAGCAACGGCGGCTTCACGCGGACGATCTGCGACGCCGGCTCGGAACTGTGCGGCGATCCGGCCACCGCGGCGCGGTACACCCGTACCGAATGGGTGCCGAAGACGACAGTTCCGCCGGACGTACCGTGGGATCAGCTGGCCTGGCTCGCGGCGGGCGGGCTGGCGGCGGTGCTGTGCACGGTCGTGGCCGGCCTGCTGTTCCTGCGCACCGCGACGTCGGTGGAGGAACTGCGCGCGGGCTGAGCGGTCAGCGGCCGAGCAGGCCCCCGTGTAAGGAAGGGCCCCTTATTAACAGACGTCTGTTAATAAGGGGCCCTTCCTTACACCTCAGGCGCGGCCGACGCGGTCGAGGATCCAGGCGTTGACGAACGCCTCCTCGCGCCAGGAGTCGTACCGGCCGCTCGGGCCGCCGTGGCCCGCGCCCATCTCGGTCTTGAGCAGGTAGTCGCCGGCCGGCGCGAGCGACCGCAGCCGGGCGATCCACTTGGCCGGCTCGTGATAGAGCACGCGCGTGTCGTTGAGGCTGGTCACCGCCAAGATCGCCGGGTATTCGACGGTGGCCACGTTCTCGTACGGCGTGTACGACTTCATGTACGCGTAGACCTCGGGGTCGTCGAGCGGGTTGCCCCACTCCTCCCACTCGGTGACAGTCAGCGGCAGCGACGGGTCGAGGATCGAGGTGAGCGCGTCCACGAACGGCACCTGCGCGACGATGCCGGTGAACGCGTCCGGGGCGAGGTTCGCCACCGCGCCCATCAGCAGGCCGCCGGCCGAGGCGCCCCGGGCGACCAGCCGGTCGCTCGCCGTCCAGCCCGCCTTCACGAGGTGCCGGGCGCAGGCCACGAAGTCGGTGAACGTGTTCTTCTTGGCCAGCAGCTTGCCCTCGTCGTACCAGCGCCGGCCCAGCTCACCGCCGCCCCGGATGTGCGCCACCGCGAAGATCACGCCGCGGTCGAGCAGGCTCAGCCGGGCGATCGAGAACCACGGGTCCATGCTCGCCTCGTACGACCCGTAGCCGTAGATGACGGCGGGCGCCGAGCCGTCGCGCGGGGTGTCGCGGCGGCAGACGAGCGAGATCGGTACGCGGGTGCCGTCGTCGGCGAGCGCCCAGTCCCGGTGCTGCTCGTAGTCGGCCGGGTCGTACGCCCGCCCGTCCGGCCCGGGGCGGACCGGCTTCTGCCGGCGCAGCGTCAGCTCCCGGGTGACCAGGTCGTAGTCGTAGACCGAGTCGGGGGTGACGAGCGAGGTGTAGCGCAGCCGCACCTCGCTCGTGCGGTACTCGGGGTTGGCGTCCAGCCCGACGCTGTAGATCGGCTCCGGGAAGTCGATGTCCCAGCTGTCGTCGCTGCCCACCGGCAGCACCCGCAGGCCGGTCAGGCCGTTGGTGCGCAGCGACACCACGAGGTGGTTCTCGAACGCGTCGACCGCCTCCAGCCGAGTGCCAGGGGTGTGCGGGATCAGCGGCTCCCACTCGCCCGGCGAGTCCGCCGAGGTGTACGCCAGCGCGAAGTCCTCCGCGCCGTCGTTGTGCAGGATCAGGAAGCGGTGGCCGTGGTGCTCCACCGCGTACTCGATGCCCTGACGCCGCGGGGCCACGACGGCGGGCTCGCCGGTCGGGTTGGACGCCGGGATCACCCACACCTCGCTGGTGATCTTGCTGTGGATGTCGATGACCACGAAACGCTCCGAGCGGGTCAGCTCGACGCCGACCCAGAACCGCTCGTCGTCCTCCTGGTAGACCACCACGTCCTCGGTGGACGCCGTGCCGACTGTGTGCCGCCAGACCCGGTTCGGCCGCCACGCCTCGTCCACAGTCACGTAGAACAGCGTGGACGCGTCGCTGGACCAGGCCGTGCCGTAGAACGTGTCCGGTACCTCGTCCGGCAGCGACTCGCCGGTGGTCAGATCCTTGATCCGCAGCGTGAAGCGCTCGTCGCCGGAGAAGTCGGTGGAGTAGGCCAGCCAGCGCCCGTCCGGGCTGACGTCGAACGCGCCGAGCGAGAAGAAGTCGTGCCCCTCGGCGAGCTGGTTGCCGTCGAGCAGCACCTCCTCGCCGTCGAGCGGGGCGCCGTCCGCGCTGACCGGGGGCGCCGTCTCGCCCGGCAGGACCGCGCGCCGGCAGTGCACGCCGTACTGCTGGCCCTCCACCGTGCGGGTGTAGTACCAGTAGCCGTCCTTGCGGGTCGGCACCGACAGGTCGGTCTCCTGCGTGCGCCGGCGCGTCTCCTCGAACAGCTCCGCGCGCAGGCCGGCCAGGTGGGCGGTGCGCGCCTCGGTGTACGCGTTCTCGGCGTCCAGATACGCGATCGTGTCCGGGTCGTCCTTGGCGGCGAGCCAGGCGTACTCGTCGAGGACTGTGTCACCGTGATGAAGGCGCTCGGTCGGGACGCGCTTGGCGACGGGCGGTGGGGTTTCGGTCACGGCGCCACGTTACCGGTCGGCGGGCCGCCGCCGGGCTCGCCCGCCGACCGAATCCGGCGACTCGCCGCCAGGTCTTTCGAACATGTGTACGATAACCGCCATGGCGGATGCGGCACGTTCCACCGACCGACTCGAAGCCCTCGACATCACCCGGAAGCTGGCCGCGATCTGCGGCACCCCGTTCGCCCGCTTCGCCGGCCCGGCCGACGAGGTGGCCGGCCGTATCGCCCGATGGGTGGCCGTGCCGGGCGGCCCGCACGCCGCGGCGGAGGTGTTGCGGCTGGCCGCGGCGCACGACCTGACAGTGGTGCCGCGCGGCGCCGGGACGAAGATCGACTGGGGGGCCGCGCCGGCGCAGGTGGACATCATGCTCGACACCGGCCGCCTCGCCGGGGTCTGGCACGAGCCGCGCGGCGCGGCGGTGGCCGAGATCGGCGCCGGTACGCCGCTGCGCGCCGTCCAGGCCACGCTTGCGCGCACCAACCGGCGGCTGCCTGTCGACGCGCCCTCGCCGGGCGCGACGCTCGGCGGGGTGCTCGCCGCCGACGAGTCCGGTCCGCTGCGCCATCGGCACGGCAGCCCGTGCGCCCAGCTCGTCGGGGTGCGCTACCTCGACGCCGACGGTGAGCTGGTGAGCGTCGGCGAGTCCGGCACGGAGGCGCTCGGCCGGGCCGCCCCGGGCAGCGGGGGTGGTCGTGCGAGTGAACGGGGTCCGGCGGGCGATGGCGGTTCCGCGGGCTGGGGCGCCGGTGGTGCGTTCGGCGACGGTCCGGGTGGCGGGGATGCGATCCTCGGTCGGGGCGAGGTGCCCGGGCTCGACGTGGCCCGGCTGCTCTGCGGCTCGCAGGGCGGGCTCGGCGTGCTGGTCTCGGCCACCATGCGGGTGCACGCCGTGCCGGCCGGCCGGCTCTGGGTGTCCCGTCCGGTCTGGACACCGCTGGAGGTGCACGACCTGGTCCGTGCCGTACTGGCCGCGGGCGTCGATCCGGCCGCCGTCGAACTGGACCTGCCGGTGCCGGTGCCGCTGCCCCGGCGTCGCATTCCGCCGACGCACCCGTCGGTGGTCAACCGCCCCGACCATCCCGCCGTGACCGGACGACCCGCGGCGGGCAGCCTGGTGGTGCTGCTGGAAGGCGGCCCGGCCGACGTGACCGAGCGGGCCGAACGGCTCACCGCCGTCCTCGGCGCCGAGTCGATGATCAGCCACCACGCGCCGGAATGGTGGGGGCGTTACCCGTTCGCGCCCGGCGACACCGCGCTGCGCATCGAGGTGCCGATCAACGACCTGCACGCGGCCGTCTACGCGCTGCGCGACGCCACCGGCGGCCCGGTGCCGGTACGCGGCTCGGCCGGCGCGGGCACCGTCCACGCCGCCCTGTCCGGCGCGCTGCCGCCCGAGCGGGTCGCCTCGATCCTCACCGCGGTCCGCAGTGTGCTGATCGCCCGGCGGGGCCGGTGTGTCGTGGTGGCCGCGCCCGCGGCGGTACGCCGTGCCGTGGACCTCTGGGGCGAGCTGCCCACTTTGCCGCGCCTGCGCAGCGCCAAGGCCCACCTGGACCCGCACCACCGCCTGGCCCCCGGCCGCCTCCCCGGAGGCCTCTGACCAGCCCTCGCAGCCCGGGCACCAGCCTGCCGACATCCGGCTCACCCGTGCCGGTGCCCTGCCCGACGGGAGCGCCCGCCGGACGCCCTCGCCTGCCCGGCGCCCCGGCCCCCGCACAGCCTCGGTGCCACCCGCGTCCCCGCCTCCGTCCCCGCCCTGCCTCGCCCCGGTGATCAAGGACTTTGCGTCAGATTTCGCGCCCCCGGAGAACACAAACTCCTTGATCACCGCCGAAGGGCGACCTGAAGCGCGACGGGGCGACCTGAAGCGCGACGACGGGCACCCGAGGCGCCCCCTGGCGTGCCGGAGTGGGTTGACCATGAAGTTGACGGGGAGGAAACGGGCGAATTGAGCGGCCAACTTCATGATCGACGGGATGCCCGCCTGGGCGCGGGGTGCCTCGCCCAGGTGCGGGGTGCCCCGCCCGGGCGGGGAAGGCGGCGGGGGTTAGGGGGTGTCGTTTCGGAGGACCAGGATGGCTATGTCGTCGCGTGGGGGCTCGACCGAGAAGGCGATGGTGGCGGCGCGCAGCCGGGCGGCCACCACGTCGGCCGAGTACCCGGCCAGCGGCGCCGCCGACTCGCGCAGCCGGTCGGTGCCGAACAGCTCCCGTCCGCGCCGCCGCTCGGTGACCCCGTCGGTGTAGAAGATCAGCGCGTCGCCGGGCTTGAGTGTCAGCTCGGCGGTCGGCGTGGTGATCGTGTCGAGCAGGCCCAGCGCCGTACCGCCGGCGCCGACGAACGTCGCGCCGCCACCGCCGTGCAGCAGCACCGGGCGGTCGTGGCCGGCCAGGTGCAGCGAGACGTCGAGCTGGTCGCCGTCGCCGGGTGCGACAGCCGCCAGCGCCAGCGTGCAGTAACGTCCGCCGCCGCGCTCCACGAGCGTCTCGTTGAGCCGGCCGAGCACCTCGGGCAGCGGTTTGCCGTCGCCGACGAGCACCCGGATCACGTCGCGGACCAGGCCGGTCACGGCGGCGGCCTGCACGCCCTTGCCTGACACGTCGCCGACCACCACGAGCCAGCGGCCGTCCGGCAGCGGGAGCACGTCGTAGAAGTCGCCGCCGACCTCCGCGTCGTCGCCGGTCGGGACGTACTCGGCGGCGAAGCCGATGCCCTCGACCACCGGGAGCACCGGCGGCAGCAGCGACTGCTGGAGCGTCTGGGCGACCCGGCGGCGCTCGGCGTGGATGCGGGCGTTCTCGATGGCGAGGGCGGCGCGGCGGGCCACGTCCTCCAGCACCGAGACCTCGTCCGGGTCGTGCCGGTGCCGCTGGTGCCGGCCCACGGCGAGGGTGCCGAGCCGCTGGCCGCGGGCGATGAGCGGTACGGCGAAGCCCTCCATCGGCCCGCCGAGCGGCACCTGGGCGGCGTTGCGGGACGCCTCGCGCAGCCGGGACTGGATCGAGTCCTGGCCGGTCTCCTGGAGGATCCGGTGCAGCTGCGGCAGCATCGCCTCGTCGGCGTGGCTCGACGCGGCGAGCCGCAGGCGGCCCCACTCGTCGGTGGTGTGCACGGCGCACCACTGGCCGAGCCGGGGCACCACGAGCTGCGGGATAAGCGCCATGGTCAGCTCGACGTCGAGCGACTGGGCGAGCAGTTCACTGGCCTCGGCCAGGAACGTCAGCCAGGTGGAGCGGCGTACGTCGGCGCGGCGCAGCCGGTCGTTCTCCAGGTGCAGCGACAGCCGTTCGGCGGCCAGTACGGCGAGCGGCCGGGCGTACGCCGAGGGCGCCGCGTCCAGCTCCAGCTCACCGGAGTACGGCCGGTGCACGGCGAGCGGGACGCGCAGCAGCTCGTTGCCCTCGCGCGCCGGCCGGCCGTACCGGGCGAAGACCTGGGTGCCGAGTCCGTCGCCCCGGTCCAGCCGGACCGTGCCACCGGCGGCGCCCACCATCTCGGCGACCCGGGTCAGCAGTCCGGTGGCGAACTCGGGCAGCGGCTCGTCGGCGTACGAGTCGGGGGTGAGCTGCATCAACTCACTCATCGCCGCGGCGCTCGGCGTACCGTCGCCGTTTCCTTCCGGTTCGGCGACGCGCAGTGGGCCGGCCGACGGCCGGGCGGACCCGCCGGGGCCGGGCCGGTCCAGGCGGAACCAGACGCCCTTGCCGGTGGGCAGGTACGTGGTGCCCCACCGGCTGGAGAAGTGGTCGACGAGCAGCAGGCCGCGCCCTCGGGCGGCGACCTCGGTGATGTCGGACGTGGTGTTGCGCACGCCCACGATCAGCTCGTCGACCGGCCCGGAGGCGAAGTCGGTGACTGTCACGGTGAGGCCGTTGTGGTCGGTGTCGACCTCGATGTCCAGTTCGGTACGCGCGTGTTCGACGGCGTTGGTGGTCAGCTCGGTGGTGAGCAGCAGCGCCTCGTTCAGCAGCTCGGGCAGCCGCGCTTCGAGCAGCATGGTGCGGACCAGCGCGCGGGCCGCCGCCGGGGTGCGGCGGTCGGCGGGGAGGCGGACCCGGCGGACGCGCTCGTCCGCGCCGCCGCTAGCAGGCCCTGCCTCCGCTGACACCTTCGTATCCTCCACCGCGCCCACCCCGGGTGCCAAGCATCAGGCCGAACCCGCCACCCGGGTCGATACCGCACGTGACGCGCGATCACACGCGGTGACCTCGACGGATCGCGCGGCACAATGATGGGATGGCCCGTGTGACGGCACGAGCCCGAGCGGAGCGAGGATCGATGGCCACGGTGAATCAGTCGGTGACCGCTGACCCGTCCGCGTCCGACCACGAGGTGCTCCTCGGCGAACTGGTCGAGGCGTTGCGCAGGGTGGGACGCGGCGATCTCCGGGTGCGCCTGCCCCGGCGGGCGGGGCTGCCCGGTGAGGTCGCCGACGCCTTCAACGACGTGGTGTCGTTGCAGGAGCGGCAGCATCTGGACCTGCGGCGGATCAGCCGGATCGTCGGCCGCGACGGCCGGCTGACCGAGCGCCTGGACGACGAGGGCCTGGACGGCTCCTGGGCGGAGGGGCAGCGCGCGGTCAACTCGCTCATCGACGACCTGGGCCGGCCGACCACCGAGATCGCCCGGGTCATCGTGGCGGTGGCCGACGGCGACCTGTCCCAGCACATGGCGCTGGAGATCGACGGTCGCCCGCTGCGCGGTGAGTACCTGCGCATCGGCCGGACCGTGAACACGATGGTGGACCAGCTCTCGTCGTTCGCCGACGAGGTGACGCGCGTGGCGCGTGAGGTGGGCACCGAGGGCAAGCTGGGCGGCCAGGCCGACGTGCGCGGGGTGGCGGGCACCTGGAAGGACCTCACCGACTCGGTGAACACCATGGCGTCGAACCTCACCGGGCAGGTGCGGTCGATCTCCCAGGTGGCGACGGCTGTGGCGAAGGGCGACCTGTCGCAGAAGATCACGGTCGGGGCGCGCGGCGAGGTGGCCGAGCTGGCCGACACCATGAACTCGCTCACCGACACGCTGCGGCTGTTCGCCGAGCAGGTGACCCGGGTGGCCCGCGAGGTGGGTACCGAGGGCAAGCTGGGCGGCCAGGCCGAGGTGCCGGGCGTGGCCGGCACATGGAAGGACCTGACCGACAACGTCAACTCGATGGCGTCGAACCTGACCGCGCAGGTGCGCAACATCGCCCAGGTGTCCACAGCGGTGGCGAAGGGTGACCTGTCGCAGAAGATCACGGTGGCCGCCCAGGGCGAGATCCTGGAGCTGAAGGACACCGTGAACACGATGGTGGACCAGCTCTCGTCGTTCGCCGACGAGGTGACGCGCGTGGCGCGTGAGGTGGGCATCGAGGGCAAGCTGGGCGGCCAGGCGCAGGTGCGCGGCGTCTCCGGCACGTGGCGTGACCTCACCGAGAACGTCAACCAGCTCGCCGGCAACCTGACCAGCCAGGTCCGCAACATCTCCCAGGTCTCCACCGCGGTGGCCAAGGGCGACCTGGGTCAGAAGATCACAGTGGACGCGCAGGGCGAGATCCTGGAGCTGAAGAACACCGTCAACACGATGGTGGACCAGCTCTCCTCGTTCGCCGACGAGGTGACCCGGGTGGCCCGTGAGGTGGGTACCGAGGGCAAGCTGGGTGGTCAGGCCCAGGTCAAGGGCGTCTCGGGTACGTGGCGGGACCTGACCGACAACGTGAACTCGATGGCGTCGAACCTGACCAGCCAGGTGCGGAACATCGCCTCGGTCACCACCGCCGTGGCGAAGGGTGACCTGTCGCAGAAGATCACTGTGGACGCCCGGGGCGAGATCCTGGAGCTGAAGTCGACTGTCAACACGATGGTGGACCAGCTGTCGTCGTTCGCCGACGAGGTCACGCGGGTGGCCCGCGAGGTGGGCACCGAGGGCAAGCTCGGCGGCCAGGCCCAGGTACGCGGCGTCGCCGGCACCTGGCGCGACCTGACCGACAACGTGAACTCGATGGCGTCGAACCTGACCGCGCAGGTGCGCAACATCGCCCAGGTGTCGACAGCCGTGGCGAAGGGTGACCTGTCGCAGAAGATCACAGTGGACGCGCAGGGCGAGATCCTGGAGCTGAAGTCGACTGTCAACACGATGGTGGATCAGCTCTCGTCGTTCGCCGACGAGGTCACGCGGGTGGCGCGCGAGGTGGGTACCGAGGGCAAGCTGGGTGGTCAGGCCCAGGTCAAGGGCGTCTCGGGTACGTGGCGGGACCTGACCGACAACGTGAACTCGATGGCGTCGAACCTGACCAGCCAGGTGCGGAACATCGCCTCGGTCACCACCGCCGTGGCGAACGGCGACCTGGGTCAGAAGATCACAGTCGACGCGCAGGGCGAGATCCTGGAACTGAAGAACACCGTCAACACGATGGTCGACCAGCTCTCCTCGTTCGCCGACGAGGTCACGCGGGTGGCCCGTGAGGTGGGTACCGAGGGCAAGCTGGGTGGTCAGGCCCAGGTCAAGGGCGTCTCCGGTACGTGGCGCGACCTCACCGAGAACGTCAACCAGCTCGCCTCGACCCTGACCACGCAGTTGCGCGCGATCGCGCAGGTCTCCACGTCGGTGACCCGTGGTGACCTGACCCAGCGGATCAACGTGAAGGCGCAGGGCGAGGTCGCCGAGCTGAAGGACAACATCAACCAGATGATCGTCACCCTCCGGGAGACGACCAAGAAGAACGCCGAGCAGGGCTGGCTGGACTCGAACCTGGCCCGGATCGGTGGTCTGCTCCAGGGCCAGCGCGACCTGGGCGAGGTCTGCCGGATGATCATGCAGGAGGTGACCCCGCTGGTGGACGCGCAGCTCGGCGCGTTCTTCCTGGCGGACAGCTCCGAGGGCAGCATGCGGCTGCGGCTCACCGCCTCCTACGGGTACGTGGCACGCGGCCACGACGTCACGTTCGGCCCGGGTGAGGGGCTGGTCGGGCAGGCCGCCCTGTCGCGCCGGACGATCCGGGTCAAGGCGCAGCCGGACGGGCGCCTCGTCGTACGGTCCGGGCTGGCCGACACGCCCCCGGCCGACCTGGTGGTGCTGCCGGTCCAGTTCGAGGGCGAACTGCTCGGCGTGATCGAGTTCGCCGGTGTGGCCACGTTCTCCGAGCTGCACCTGGCGTTCCTGGAGCGGCTGGTGCTCACCATCGGCGTCGCCGTCAACACCATCCAGGCCAACCGGCGTACGGAGGAACTGCTGGCGCAGTCGCAGCGGCTGGCGCACGAGATGCAGGACCAGTCGGCCGAGTTGCAGCGCACCAACGCCGAGCTGGAGGACAAGGCGAAGCTGCTGTCCGAGCAGAAGGCCAACATCGAGACGCAGAACCGGGAGATCGAGCTGGCCCGGCTCGGCCTGGAGGAGAAGGCACAGCAGCTCACCCGCGCGTCGGCGTACAAGTCGGAGTTCCTGGCCAACATGAGCCACGAGCTGCGTACGCCGCTGAACTCGCTGCTCCTGCTGGCCCGGCTGCTGGCCGAGAACCCGGAGCGCAACCTCAGCGCGAAGCAGATCGAGTTCGCCCGCACCATCCACGGCGCCGGGTCGGACCTGCTGTCGCTGATCGACGACATCCTCGACCTGTCCAAGATCGAGGCGGGCCGGATGGACGTGGAGCCCACCGAGATCCAGTTCGCCGAGATCCGCGGCTACGTCGAGCAGGCGTTCGCGCCGCAGGCCGAGGAGAAGGGCCTGGACTTCCAGGTGCGGGTCAGCCGTGACCTGCCGCCCGCGCTGGTCACCGACGCCCAGCGGTTGCAGCAGATCCTGCGCAACCTGCTGTCCAACGCGGTGAAGTTCACCGACAACGGCGCGGTGACGCTGCGGATCGGCCCGGCGGCCGACAACGCCGTCTTCGACGTGCCCGCGCTGACGAACGCGCAGCGGGTGATCGCGTTCACCGTGATCGACACCGGCATCGGGATCTCCGACGACAAGCTGTCGCTGATCTTCGAGGCGTTCCAGCAGGCGGACGGCACCACCAGCCGGCGCTACGGCGGCACCGGCCTCGGGCTGTCCATCAGCCGTGACCTGGCCCGCCTGCTCGGCGGCACGATCACCGTCTCGTCCGCGCCCGGTCAGGGTTCGACGTTCACTCTCTTCGTACCCGATGTGCTGGCGCCGGACGCGGTGGTGGCGCCGGCGCCACCGTCGCCGAGCCGCGCGGGCCTGCCGTCGTCGCTGCTCATGCCCATGGAGCTGCCGCAGCCGCAGGAGACGCCCGCCACCCGGCGCCTGGACGGCGTGACCGTGCTGATCATCGACGACGACGTGCGGAACGTGTTCGCGCTGACGTCCGCGTTGGAACTGCACGGGATGACCGTGTTGTACTCGGACAACGGGGCGGACGGCGTCCGCCAGCTCGCCGAGCACCCGGAGGTGGACATCGTCCTGATGGACGCCATGATGCCGGACCAGGACGGGTACGAGACGACAGCGCAGATCCGCCGCAACCACCGGTTCGCGGACCTGCCGATCGTCTTCCTGACCGCGAAGGCGATGCCCGGCGACCGGGAGTCGGCGCTCGGCGCCGGCGGCAGCGACTACATCACCAAGCCGGTGGACCTGGACGAGCTGATCGAACTGATGGCGTCCTGGATCAGCCGGAGCCGAGGCGAGGAGAACGCGTGACGCAGACGGCCAAGGCCCTGCTGGTGGACGACCGGCGGGAGAACCTGATGGCGCTGGAGGCGATCCTCCAGGGTCTCCCGGTGCAGTCGGTCGCGGTGGAGAGCGGCGAGGCGGCGCTCAAGCAGCTTCTGGTGGACGACTTCGCGGTGATCCTGCTGGACGCCCAGATGCCGGACATGGACGGGTTCGAGACCGCCACCCACATCAAGCGGCGCGAGCGCACCCGGCACGTACCGATCATCTTCCTGACCGCCGCGGACAAGGACGCCCAGCTCGCGCTGCGCGGCTACGCGGCCGGTGCGGTCGACTACCTGACCAAGCCGTTCGACCCGTGGGTGCTGCGCGCAAAGGTGACGGTCTTCGTCGACCTGTGGGTGAAGACGCGGCAGCTCGCCGCCCAGTCGGACCTGGTGCGGGAACGGGATCTGCAGTGGCGGCACCTGACCGACGCGGTCGACGAGGCGACGGCGCTGCTGCGCGCCGACGACGACCCGTCCACCCGGGAACGCGCGGTGGAGCTGCTGGAGCAGGCGCGCTGGGGCAACACCCGCTGACGGTTCAGCCGCCGGCCGGGCCGCCGTGCCCGGTCGCGGCCCGCCGGGCCCGCCAGCGGTCGCCGAGCGATTCCAGCTCCTCCTGTACGAAGAGGAAGAAGTCGCGCATCTCGGCGACCCGCTCACCGGCCGGTGTGCTCCGGCCGTGCAGTGCGTCGACCCCGCCGGCGGCGATGTCGATGAAGTTCTTGTAGAGCGTGGTCTTGGTGATGGTCGCCTCGTACCACGGGTTGTCGGGCATCCGGTAGCGGTCGCGCCGGGAGCCCTTGACCGGCTCGCGGACCAGCATGGCGAACTGGGTCAGGTAGCGCACCGCGCCGCTCACCGCCGCCGCGCTGACGCCGAGCCGCTCGGCGATCTCGCCCGCGGTGAGCGGGTCGTCGGCGCTCATCACTGTGAACAGGACCCGGGCGGCCATCCGGGGGAAGCCCACGTCGGCGAAGGCCATCGCCATCCGCTCGACGAAGAGGTGGACCTCTTCCTCGTCGTGCTGGGGCGGCACGTTCATGGTCGGCTCCTCGACACTCACCCCGTGACCCTACAATCTTCACAACTTTGTGAAACGAGCGTAGCTTCTGAAGTATGGAAACGGCAATCGATGTGTCCGGCCTGGTGAAGACCTTCGGCCGCACCCGGGCCCTCGACGGGCTCGACCTGACCGTTCGCACCGGAGAGGTGCACGGCTTCCTGGGCCCGAACGGCTCCGGCAAGTCGACCACCATCCGGGTGCTGCTCGGCCTGCTGCGGGCGGACGCGGGGGCCGTCCGACTGCTGGGCGGCGACCCGTGGCGGGACGCGGTGGCGCTGCACCGGCGCCTCGCGTACGTACCCGGCGACGTCACGCTCTGGCCCGGCCTCAGCGGCGGCGAGGTGATCGACCTGCTCGGCCGGCTGCGCGGCGGGCTCGACCCGGAACGCCGCGCCGAGCTGCTGGAGTCGTTCGAGCTGGACCCGCGCAAGAAGGGCCGCACCTACTCCAAGGGCAACCGGCAGAAGGTCGGTCTGGTCGCCGCGCTCGCCTCCGACGTCGAACTGCTCATCCTCGACGAGCCGACCTCCGGGCTCGACCCGCTGATGGAGGAGGTCTTCCAGCACTGGGTCCGCCGCGCCCGGCAGGACGGGCGCACCGTGTTGTTGTCCAGCCACATCCTGGCCGAGGTGGAGGCGCTCTGCGACCGGGTGACGATCATCCGGGCCGGCCGGGCGGTGGAGTCAGGCACGCTCGGGGACCTGCGCCACCTGCACCGCACCGCGATCGACGCCGAGGTCACCGCGCCGCTGGACGGCCTGGCCGACCTGCCGGGCGTGCACGACCTGCGGGTGGACGGGCAGCGGGTCCGCTTCGACGTGGACACCGCGTCGCTCGACGCCGCGCTGCGCCGGCTCACCGAGCTGGGGGTACGCAGCCTGGTCAGCACGCCGCCCACCCTTGAGGAACTGTTCCTGCGGCACTACGAGACGACGCCGTCCGAGGCGGCGCCCGCCTCCGACGCGGCGCCCTCTTCCGACGCGGCGCCCTCCGAGACGGCGGACCGGTCATGAGCGCGCTCACCGGCACGCGTCACCTGGTCCGGCTGATCCTGCGCCGGGACCGTCTCCTGCTGCCGCTGTGGGTACTCGTGCTCGCGGTACTGCCGATCACGTACGCGGCCAGCTTCTTCGAACTGTTCCCCACCGCCGCCGAGCGGACCGCGTACCTGGAGGGCACCGCCCGCAACCCGTCGATCGTCGCGCTGCTCGGCCCGGCGTACGGCGACAGCGTCGGCGCGCTCACCGCCCAGCGCAGCGGCTTCCTGCTGCTCATCGTCGCGCTGGCGAGCCTGCTCACGGTCATCCGGCACACCCGCACCGAGGAGGAAGCCGGGCGACGGGAACTGCTCGGCGGCAGCGTGCTCGGGCGGCACGCCGGGCTGACCGCCGCGCTGCTCGTCACGTACGGCGCCGACCTGGTGCTCGGGCTGCTCACCGCCGCCGGGCTCGTCTCGACCGGGCTGCCGGTCGGCGGCTCGGTCGCATACGGACTGGTCACCGTGCTGACCGGCGCCGTCTTCGCCACGCTCGGCGGGCTGGCCGCCCAGCTCACCGAGACCGCGGGCGGGGCGCGGGGCATCGGCCTCGCCGGTCTCGGCGCCGCGTTCGGGCTGCGCCTGGCCGGGGACACCGCCGGCAACGACTGGCCGAGCTGGCTGTCCCCGCTGGGCTGGGCCGCCCGCGTCCGCCCGTACGAGGGGGAGCGGTGGTGGGTGCTGCTGCTGCCACTGGCCGCCACTGTGCTGCTCGCCGCGCTCGCGTACCCGATCTCGGTCCGCCGCGACCTGGGCGCGGGCGTGCTGCCGCCCCGGCTCGGCCCGGCCGGCGCGGGCGGCGCGCTGTCCGGTCCGTTCGGGCTGGCCTGGCGGCTGCACCGGGGGCAGATCCTCTGGTGGTCGGTCGGGTTCGGCCTGCTCGGGCTGATCCTCGGTGGCGCGGCCGAGGCGGCCGGCCGGTCGGTCGAGGGGAGTCCGCGGATGGAGGAGATCGTGGCCCGGCTCGGCGGGGCGTCCGGGATGGCCGACGCGTACCTGGGGGTCACGCTGAGCCTGGCCGGGCTCGCAGCAGCCGGGTACGGCATCCAGGCCGCGCTGCGGATGCGCGCCGAGGAGGCCGCCGGGCACGCCGAGCCGGTGCTCGCCACCGGGACGCGGCGCTCGACCTGGCTGCTCTCGCACGTGGCGTTCGCGCTGCTCGGCCCGGTCGTGGTGCTCGGAGTGACCGGGCTGGCCACCGGCCTGACGTACGGGCTGAGCACCGGTGACGTGCCCCGCCAGCTGGGCCGGATGCTCGCCGCGGGCCTGGCCCAGGTGCCCGCGGCGTGGGTGCTGGCCGGGCTCGCCGTGCTGCTCTACGGCCTGCTGCCCCGGCTCGCGTCCGCCGCGTGGGTGGTGCTGGCGGTCTGCGTGCTGCTCGGGCAGCTCGGCGCCGTGCTGGAGCTGGACCAGTGGCTGCTGGACGTGTCCCCGTTCACGCACACCCCGCAGGTGCTGCGCGACGCGTGGACCCCCACCCCGCTCTACGTGCTGACGGCCCTGGCGGTGACCCTGGCCACAGCCGGCCTGCTGACGTTCCGCCGCCGCGATCTCCCCGTCCTCTGACCCGCGTTGATCTTGCACTTGTGGCCCCGACAAAGCGGGCGAATCACCCGCACGGAGGGCCGCAAGTGCAAGATCGCGGGGGAGGGCGGAGGTGAGGGCTACGGGGTGGCTTCGTTGCGGATCATCAGGGCGCTGCGGAGGCCGGTGATGTCCAGGACGCGGATCAGGAAGTCGCCGACGTTGGTGAGCATCAGCAGGCACTGGGTGTGGCTGGCCTTGCGGCTGAGCACCACGAGCGTGCCGAGGCCCTGCGAGTCGCAGAACGTGACCCCGGCCAGGTCGAGCACGATGCGCGGGGGCGGATCCGCCAGCACCTCGTTCACCACTGTCGAGAGCTGGGCGGCCGTGAGCATGTCGATCTCACCGGCCAGGCGAAGCACGGCTTCGTCACCCGTCCGGTGTACGGTGATGGACAGTTCGGCACGATCCACCCGGTCAGCCTATCGCGATCTCGACCGACGGGCCTGTCGAGCGGATCGCCGTCGGTCCGCCGCGCCGCTCAGGCGGGTGAGCGGCGGGTGAGCCTGGTAACCCCCGTTGCGGGGTGCCTGCCAGGCAGCGCTCCGGCGCTGACACAATGGCCCCATCGTGACCGAGACCTTTTCCGCCGGATCCGGCCGTTACCCGGCCGACGCCCCGGCCTCCGAGGCCCTGTTCGACCGCGCCAAGGCCGTCGTGCCCGGCGGGGTCAACTCTCCCGTGCGCGCGTTCCGTGCCGTCGGCGGCACCCCGCGCTTCATGGTCCGGGGGGAGGGTCCGTGGCTCTTCGACGCCGACGGTCGGCGCTACGTCGACCTGGTCTGCTCCTGGGGTCCGCTGATCCTCGGTCACGCGCACCCGGCAGTGGTGGAGGCGCTGCGCGAGGCGGCGCCGCTCGGCACCAGCTTCGGCACGCCGACGCCGGGTGAGGTCGACCTGGCCGAGGAGATCATCGCGCGGACGCCGGTGGAGCAGGTGCGCCTGGTCAACTCCGGCACCGAGGCGACCATGTCGGCGATCCGGCTGGCCCGCGGCTTCACCGGCCGCGCCAAGATCATCAAGTTCTCCGGCTGCTACCACGGCCACTCCGATTCGCTGCTCGCCGCCGCCGGCTCCGGCGTGGCCACCTTCGGCCTGCCCGACTCGCCCGGCGTGACCGGCGCGGCGGCCGGCGACACCATCGTGCTGCCGTACAACGACCTGCGCGCGGTCGAGGAGGCGTTCGCCGCCGAGGGGCAGCACATCGCCGCGATCATCACCGAGGCCGCCGCCGGCAACATGGGCGTGATCGCGCCCCGCGATGGCTTCAACTCCGAGCTGGCCCGGATCGCCCACGCCAACGGCGCGCTGCTCATCGTCGACGAGGTGATGACCGGGTTCCGGGTGTCCCGCGCCGGATGGCACGGCCTCGACCCGTCGGACGCGGACCTGTGGACGTACGGGAAGGTCATGGGTGGCGGCCTGCCCGCCGCGGCGTTCGGCGGGCGCGCGGAGATCATGGCGAAGCTCGCCCCGGCCGGCCCGGTCTATCAGGCCGGCACGCTCTCCGGCAACCCGCTGGCCTGCGCGGCCGGTCTGGCCACGCTGCGGCTGGCCGACGACGCGCTCTACCGGCGGCTCGACGAGAACGCCGCCGCGCTGGGCAAGCTGACCACCGAGGCGCTGTCCGCGGCGGGCGTGCCGCACCGCCTCTCCACCGCGGGCAACATGTTCTCGGTCTTCTTCACCGACGCGGACGTGCACGACTACGACAGCGCCCGCACCCAAGTGGTGCCGGCGTTCAAGGCGTTCTTCCACGCGATGCTCGCCGGTGGCGTCTACCTGCCGCCGAGCGCGTTCGAGTCGTGGTTCGTCTCGACCGCGATCGACGACGCCGCGTGGGAGCAGATCGCCGCCGCCCTGCCGGTGGCGGCGCGGGCGGCGGCAGCGGCGGGACACGGGGGGTAACCAGTGGCGGAGACTGTGGTGCACGTGCTGCGGCACGGCGAGGTGCACAACCCGGACGGCATCCTCTACGGCCGCCTGCCCGGGTTCCGCCTCTCCGAGCTGGGCGTGCAGATGGCCAAGGCGGCGGCGCAGGCGCTCGCCGACCGGACCGTGGTGCACGTGGTGGCCAGCCCGCTGGAGCGCGCCCAGCAGACCGCCGAGCCGATCGCGGCACAGTTCGGTCTCTCCGTCGGCGTCGACGAGCGCCTGATCGAGAGCGCGAACTGGTTCGAGGGCAAGAAGGTCTCGCCGGGTGACGGCTCGTTCCGCGACCCGCGCAACTGGTGGGTGCTGCGCGACCCGGTGACCCCGTCCTGGGGCGAGGCGTACCGGGCCATCGCCGAGCGCATGTTCGCCGCGCTGCACGCCGCCCGGGTCGCCGCCGAGGGGCGGGAGGCGGTGCTCGTGTCGCACCAGCTCCCGATCTGGACGCTGCGCCGGCACGTCGAGCGCAAGCGCCTCTGGCACGACCCGCGCCGTCGCCAGTGCGGCCTGGCCAGCCTCACCTCGTTCCACTTCGACGGCGCCAAGATCGTCGGTATCGGGTACTCCGAGCCGGCGGCCCACCTCGTCTCGATCTCGCCGACCGCCCGGACGGCCAAGGGGGCCTGATGCTCACCCGGAGGCTCGCCGCCGCCCTGCTCGCCGCCGTCACCGCCGGTACGGCGCTGGTCGGCTGTTCCTCCGGCAGCCAGGAGAGCCGGTGCGCGGCCGACGGTTCCACAGTCACCTGCGCCCCGGACCAGCGCTCCAAGACGCCGAAGGTGAGCGGTGAACTGCTCACCGGCGGCAGCTACGACATCTCCCGCGACCGCGGGCAGGTCGTCGTGGTCAACTTCTGGGGCTCCTGGTGTGCGCCCTGCCGCGCCGAGGCGGACGACCTGGAGGCCACCTACCAGGCCACCAAGGGCTCCGGCGTGACGTTCCTCGGCATCAACGTGCAGGACAGCAAGGACAAGGCGATCGCCTTCGAAGAGGGCCGGGTCACGTACCCGAGCATCTTCGACCCGGCCAGCCGCCAGGCGCTGAACTTCGACATCCCGCCGAACACCACCCCGGCCACGGTCGTGCTCGACCGCGAGGGCCGGATCGCCGTGGTGATCCGCCGGGCCGTCACCCGCGACGAACTGCGGCCGATCGTCGAGGACATCGCCGCCGAGGCGCCGCCGCCGAACGGTGCCCGCTGATGGGCGAGACGTTCCGCCAGCTCGCCGAGTCCGGCCCGCTGCTGCTCGCGGTCGGCGCGGCGGCGCTGGCCGGACTGGTCAGCTTCCTGTCCCCGTGCGTGCTCCCGCTCATGCCCGGCTACCTGTCGTACGTGACCGGCTTGGCCGGCTCCGACCTGGAGGGTGCAAGGAAGGGCCCCCTTTTAACGCCTCCGGTAGAGGAAGGGCCCCTTCTTAACACCGGCGCCGCCGCCGGCAGCAGCGCGGGCGGCGGCGGCTCGGGCGGCTCGGGTGGCTCGGGTGGCGTGAGCGTCGCCGAGCGGGCGGCGCCGCAACGGACCACCGCCGCCGTCAAGGGCCGGGTGCTCGCCGGCACGCTGCTGTTCATCGCGGGCTTCACCGTCGTGTTCGTCGCCACCGCGATCCTCTTCTCCGGCGTCGGCAAACTCTTCTTCCGGTACGAGCGCACGCTGGAGATCGTCATCGGCGCGCTCGTGGTGGTGCTCGGCCTCGGCTACCTCGGGGTGATCCCCGGCATGCAGCGGGAGTTCCGCATCCGCTGGCTGCCCTCCGCCGGGCTGCTCGGCGCGCCGGTGCTCGGCGCGGTCTTCGCGCTCAGCTGGCTGCCCTGCACCGGCCCGACGCTCGGCGCGGTGCTCGGCATGGCGGCCACCGAGGGCGGGACCGACCGGGCCGTGGTGCTCGCCGTGGCGTACTGCCTCGGGTTGGGGATACCGTTCGTCGTCTTCGGGCTGGGCTTCCAGCGCCTGCTCGGGGTGTTCCGCGCCGTCCGGCGCAACAGCCGGTGGGTCACCCGGATCGGCGGCGCGCTGCTGATCGCGATCGGCCTGGCGCTGATCACCGGCGGCTGGGTGAACGTGGTGATCTGGTTGCAGACGAACGTGGGCGTGGGCGAGGTGAGCATCTGATGACGACCGTTGACGACAGGCCGTCGACCCCACCCGCGCAGGCGCCCCGGCGGCGGGTGAACCCGGTGCTGGCCCTGCTGCGCAACTCGTGGCGGCAGCTCACCAGCATGCGTACGGCGCTGATCCTGCTGTTCCTGCTCGCCGTCGCGGCCATCCCCGGCTCGGTGCTGCCCCAGCGCGGCGTCAACCCGGAACGCGTCAACCAGTGGTTCGTCGATCACCCCGACCTCGCGCCCCGGCTGAACCAGATCGGCGCGTTCGAGGTCTTCGGCTCGGTCTGGTTCTCCGCGATCTACCTGCTGCTGTTCACCTCGCTGATCGGCTGCATCCTGCCCCGCGCCCGCGACCACGTCCGCGCGCTGCGGATGAAGCCGCCGGCCGCGCCGAAGCGGTTCGACCGGCTGCCCCAGCACGCGGTGCTGGAGGCCCCGGCCGCCGCCGACCCCGAGGCGATCGCGGCGGTGCTGCGCCGCCGCCGGTGGCGGGTCACCGTGCGCGGCGACGAGGTCTCCGCCGAGAAGGGCTACCTCAAGGAGACCGGCAACCTGCTCTTCCACGTGTCGCTGGTCGCCGTCCTGCTCGGGGTGGCGCTCGGTTCCTGGTACGGATGGCACGGCAACCGCATCCTGGTGGCGGGCGAGGACAACGCCTTCTGCAACACCCGCCAGCAGTACGCCGAGGCGTCGCTCGGCCCGCGCGTGGACAGCTCCGACCTGCCGCCGTTCTGCCTGACGCTGGAGAAGTTCGAGGCCGACTACCTGCCGTCCGGGCTGGCGTCCCGCTACTGGGCCACGGTGACCGTGGACGAGCCGGGCGGCACGGAACGGACCGCCGGGTTCTCGGTCAACTCGCCGCTGCGGCTCGGCTCGGCGAACGTCTACCTGCTCGGCAACGGCTACGCGCCGCTGCTGAAGTACACCGACAAGTACGGCCGCAGCCAGACCAGCGAGGCGCCGTTCCTGCGTACCGGTGACTCCAACGCGACCGAGGAGGGCGTGGCGATCTTCCCGGACGCCAACGTCGACCCGAAGACCGGCGCGCGTGCCCCGGACCAGCAGATCGCCTTCGACGGGCTCTACCTGCCGACCGCGCCGGAGAGCGCGCCGTACGTCTCGTCGCAGTACCCGGCCGAGCGGAACCCGGCAGTGAACCTGACCGCGTACCGGGGCAACCTCGGGCTGGACGCGGGCATCCCCGGCTCGGTCTACGCGCTGGACCGGCGGCAGATCGACGACGGCAAGCTCAAGGAGATCGGCACCAAGCTGCTGCGGCCGGGGGAGAAGTGGACCCTCGACGACGGCAGCACGCTGGAGTTCGTCGGCACCAAGCCGTACATCACGCTCGCGGTCCGGCACGCGCCCGGGCAGACGTTGCTGCTGGTGGCGAGCGGCACGCTGCTGCTGGGCCTGATGGGCTCGCTGTTCGCCCGGCGGCGCCGGGTCTGGTTCCGGGTTTCGCCCCCCGAGGGCGGATCTCCGACGAGCGGTAGTAGTTTGGTGGAGGCCGGTGGGCTGCCGCGCACCGAGCACCCTGGGTTCGCCGACGAGTTCGCGCAGCTCGTCGCCGCGGTGAGCGGTGACGCGCCGGACGCGCGGCGGGCGCGAGAAGGAGACGACTGATGTCCGCACTCTCCGACCAGCTGGTCGCGTTCGCGATCCTGGCGTACCTGATCGCGATGATCAGCCACGCCGTGGAGTTCGCGCTGGGCAACGCGCGGAAGGTGCCCGCGGCCGCGCCGGCGCGGGAGCTGGTCGGCGCGGGCGTCGGCGGAGCCGGCGGCACGATCGACGAGCCGGCCGTCGCGGCCACGCCGCCGCGCCCGGACCGTACCGGCGCGCGGGCCGTGCTGGCCGGCCGGGTCGCCGCCTGGCTCACAGTGCTCGCCGCCGCCGTGCACCTGGGCGCCGTGGTCACCCGGGGCCTCGCCGCCGACCGGATGCCCTGGGGCAACATGTACGAGTTCGTGCTGACCGGCACCTGGATCGGTGTGGCGGCCTGGCTCGTGGTGCTCTGGAAGCAGCCGTGGCTGCGCCGGCTCGGGCTGTTCCTGACGCTGGTCATGGTGCTGCTGCTGGCGTTCGCCGAGCTGAAGCTCTACGTGCCGATCGAGCCGCTGATGCCGGCGCTGCAGTCGTGGTGGTTCATCATCCACGTCTCGACGATCATCTTCGCCTCGGGCATCTTCCTGCTGGGCGTGGTGCCCGCCGCCGCGTACCTGATGCGGTCCGGCTGGGAGCAGGGGCGGCGCAGCTTCCCGTACACCCTGGCCCGCCGCCTCCCGGAGGCGGCCGGGCTGGAGCGGCTGACCTTCATGCTGCACGCCTTCTCGTTCCCGATCTTCACCTTCGCGGTGATCGCGGGGGCGATCTGGGCCGAGGCGGCCTGGGGTCGCGCCTGGGGCTGGGATCCCAAGGAGACCTGGGCGTTCATCTCCTGGGTGGTGTACGCGGGCTACCTGCACGCACGGGCCACGCCGAGCGTGAAGCGCAACGTGGCCACCTGGATCTCCATCGTGGGCTTCCTGACCGTGATGATGAACCTGTTCGGCGTGAACTTCTTCTTCACCGGTCTGCACTCGTACGCCGGGGTGTAGTGACCGGGCGCGCGCTCAGCACCTCGTCCACCCGGCGCGTGACCTGGTAGGCCACCTCCGGCAGGTCAGCCAGTTCGAGGCGGTCCGCCCGCAGCGCGAACTGGGCGTGCAGCTCGCGGGCCACGGCGTCGCGGATCTCGGCCTGAAGCGGGCTGAGGCCGTCGGGGTCACCCACCACGTATGCGTCGTCCATCCGCCGATGATGAACCTCGTCGGACGACGCTGTCAGTGACGAAGTCATCCGCCGAACCAGCCGGGGATGTCGAGGCGGAACACGTCGGCGGGGACCATCCGGCGCAGGTCGTCCTCGATGGCGGCGACCCGGTCCGCGCCGAGCGTGGCCGCCCAGCGGTCGCGTAACTCGTCGAAGACCACAGCCGAGCGGTGCAGCCCGTCGCGCCCCTTCGCTGTCATCCGGACCAGCTTGCGGCGGGCGTCGGCGGGGTCGTCCACGCGTTCCAGGTAGCCGAGCGCGACCAGCCGGTCCACAGTCTTGCCCGCTGCCTGCTTGGAGACGCCGAGGCGTTGACCGAGGTCGGAGGCGGTGGTGCCGGCCGGGCCGACGGCCTGGAGGACGACGCCGTGTGCCGGGCGCAGCTCGGGGTGCCCCTGGCGGGCCAGCTCGGCGTGCAGGTCGTCGACGAGCGTACGGAAACCGGCGAGCAGGAGCAGCGGCAGCGCGAAGCCGGGGCGGTCAGGCGTTGCCATGTTCGACAACCACGTTTACTATTCCGTCAACCACGTTGACCATCTTACGAGAGGGGCCCTGTCATGTCCCGCTTCACCGCGTACGAGCCGGACACCGCGCCCGCCGCCGCCCGCCCGGTCATGGCCGGAGTACGTCGCTCGCTGGGTCACCTGCCCGCCGCCGTGAGCCTGATGGCCGGCTCGCCCGAACTGCTCAAGGGCTTCCTCGCCGCCAACGCCGCGTTCGAGGCCACCGACCTGGACCCGGTCGCACGGGAGGTGGTCGTGCTGACGGTCGCCACCCGCAACGGTTGCCACCTCTGCGTGGCCATGCACACCGCGACGCTGGTCCGGCACGGCGCCGCGCCCGAGCTGATCGAGGCGCTGCGGGCCGGTACGACGCTGCCCGACCCCCGGCTGGAGGCGCTGCGCCGCTTCACAGTCGCCGTGCTCGACCACCGGGGCGCGGTCCCCGACGCCGACCTGGACGCGCTGCTCGCCGCCGGATGGCAGCCCCGGCACGCGCTGGACGTGGTGCTCGGCGTCGGCACGTACACGATCTCCACGTTCGCCAACCGGCTCACCGATGCGCCGCTCGACGAGCCGCTGGCCGCGTACGCCTGGCAGCCCGCCGCCTGAGCTGCGGGTGTTAAGAAGGGGCCCCTCCTCTACCGGAGGCGTTAAAAGGGGGCCCGTCCTTACCTCCGCAGGAGGGTACGGGAGGATGGGCGGTATGGCGGCTCGCTTCCCGTACACCGATCTGAAGGATTTCCTCGCGGCGCTGGAGCGTGCGGGCGAGCTGCGGCGGGTGAGCGCGCCGGTCGACCCCACGCTGGAGATCAGCGAGATCGTCACCCGCACCGTCCGGGCCGGCGGGCCCGCGCTGCTGTTCGAGCGCCCCACCCGGGGTGAGATGCCGGTGGCGATCAACCTGTTCGGCACCGAGAAGCGGATGGCGATGGCGCTCGGGGTGGAACACCTCGACGAGATCGGCGAGCGCATCGGCGACATGCTCAAGCCGGAGCTGCCGCAGGGCTTCTCCGGGATGATGGGCGGCCTGGGCAAGGTCATGCAGCTCAAGTCGATGCCGCCGAAGAAGGTCAAGACCGCGCCCTGCCAGCAGGTGGTCTACCGCGGCGACGACGTCGACCTGAACCGGCTGCCCGGGTTGCAGGTGTGGCCCGGTGACGGCGGGATCTTCCACAACTTCGGGCTGACCCACACCAAGCACCCGGAGACCGGCAAGCGCAACCTCGGGCTCTACCGGCTCCAGCAGCACTCGCACAACACCATCGGCATGCACTGGCAGATCCACAAGAACTCCACCGCGCACCACGCGGTCGCCGAGCGGCTCGGCCAGCGGCTGCCGGTGGCGATCGCGATCGGCGCGGACCCGGTGGTGGCGTACTCGGCCAGCGCGCCGCTGCCGGCCGACATCGACGAGTACCTGTTCGCCGGGTTCCTCGCCGGTGAGCGGGTCGAGATGGTCGACTGCCTGACCGTCCCGTTGCAGGTGCCGGCGCACGCGCAGATCGTGCTGGAGGGCTACATCGAGCCGGGCGAGCGCCTGCCCGAGGGGCCGTTCGGCGACCACACCGGCTTCTACACGCCGGTCGAGCCGTTCCCGGTGATGCACATCGAGTGCATGACCATGCAGCGCGACCCGGTCTACCACTCGATCGTCACGTCCCAGCCGCCGCAGGAGGACCACGGCCTCGGCAAGGCCACCGAGCGGATCTTCGCGCCGCTGCTGCGCTTCCTGATCCCGGACATCGTCGACTACGACCTGCCCGCCGCCGGGGTCTTCCACAACTGCGCGATCGTGTCGATCCGCAAGCGCTACCCGAAGCACGCGCAGAAGGTCATGAACGCGATCTGGGGCGCGCACATGATGTCGCTGACCAAGCTGATCGTGATCGTCGACGAGGACTGCGACGTGCACGACTACAACGAGGTCGCGTTCCGCGCCTTCGGCAACGTCGACTACGCCCGCGACCTGATGGTCACCGAGGGACCGGTGGACCACCTGGACCACGCCTCGTACCAGCAGTTCTGGGGTGGCAAGGCGGGCATCGACGCGACCCGCAAGCTGCCCGAGGAGGGCTACAGCCGGGGCTGGCCGGAGGAGATGCGCATGTCGCCCGAGGTGGTCTCGCTCGTCGACAAGCGCTGGAAGGAATACGGGATCTGATGACGGCGGCAGTACAGGAGCGACCCGGCCGGGTCTCGTCCTTCCTCAAGCTCGTCGCCATCGAGCACTCGGTCTTCGCGCTGCCGTTCGCGTACCTGTCGGCGCTGACCGCCATGCAGCTCAACGGCGGCCGGGTGCGCTGGGGAGACCTGCTGCTGATCACCGTGGCGATGGTCGGCGCGCGGACGTTCGCGATGGCCGCGAACCGGATCCTCGACCGGCGGATCGACGCGCGGAACCCGCGTACGGCGAACCGGGAACTGGTCACCGGCGCGGTGAGCGTGCGGACGGCCTGGACCGGCGCGGCCGTCGCGCTCGTGGTGTTCCTGGCCGCCGCCGCCCTGCTCAACCCGCTCTGCCTGGTGCTCGCGCCGCTCGCCGTGGTGCCGCTCGTGGTCTACCCGTACGCCAAGCGGTTCACGAACTGGCCGCACGCCATCCTCGGGGTGGCCCAGGCGGTCGGGCCGGTCGGCGCCTGGCTGGCGGTCACCGGCACGCTCGACGGCTCCGGCCCGGCCTGGCTGCTCGGCGCCGCCGTCGGCCTGTGGATCGGCGGCTTCGACCTGATCTACGCCTGCCAGGACTCGGAGATCGACCGGGAGATCGGCGTGCACAGCGTCCCCGCCCGGTACGGCCGGCGCTTCGCGCTGCACGCCTCCACGGTCGCGCACGTGGTGACGTTCGCGCTGTTCATCTGGTTCGGCGCCTGGGTCGGCTTCGGCTGGCTGTGGTGGATCGGGCTGGCGCTCACCGCTGTCGCCTTCGCCTACCAGCACATGGTGGTCAGCCCCACCGACCTGAGCAAGGTCAACCGGGCGTTCTTCACCGCGAACGGCTTCGTCGGCATCGCGTTGTTCGTCCTCGCGCTGCTCGACCTGGTGATCCGGCTCGGCCTGCGGCCGTAGACGGCAACGCCGGGCACCGGTCAGGACGCCGCGGCGACCGGGTAGCGGGCGCTCTCCAGCGTCCAGTCGACCGTGCCGCGCACGGCGGCGGCCAGCCCGTCGAGATGGCTGGCGACGGCGTCGTCGAGCGTCGGGCCGAACGACGGCGCCGCCGCCAGGAGCGCCGCGAACCGGTCCATCTCGGCCCGCCAGTGCCCCGCGACCAGGTCGACCGCCGCCGGCACCGGCACGCCCCGCTCGGCCGCCGTCGCCAGCACCAGGTTGTGCCCGCCGCCGGTGGCCCGGTCGCGCTCAAGCGAGGCGATGTCGTTGAACCAGGACAGCAGGTCGTTGGCGAGGCCGGCGAGCCGCCGCAGTGCCGGATGGTGGTAGACCGCGTCGGGCAGCGGACGCCCGGACGCGAACTCGATCAGCGGGTACGACACGTACGCCGCCGACGTGGCCCGGCGCAGCCGTACGTACTCGGCGACGCCCGGTGGGCGGCCGGACGTGGTGGCGGTGGCCTCCCGGTGGACCCCGTCGAGGTGGTCGGCGACCGCGTCGGCGAAGCGCAGCCGCCACCTGGCCGGCATCCGGCGGCGGGGCTCGCGCCACGCCTGCACCAGCAGCCGGCGCAGCGGGCCGGAGAAGCCCGGGTGGCGGGCACGCGGGCCCTCGCGCAGCAGGGCGAGCGCGCCGTCACGCAACGCGCGGATCTGCGCCGGGGTGAGGCCGTCCCGCCCGTCGCAGGCGTCGTCGACGAGGAAGAACCAGGTGAACAGTGTGGTCAGCACGCGCAGGTCGGGCTCGATGGCGTCCGGATAGAGGCGCCCGGCGTACCGGGCGAAGCCGGCCCGCGCCAGCCGTTGCCGGGTGGCCGGGTCAGCCGGCAGACCGAGCCGGTCGACCTGCGCCACCAGCCAGCCCTGCACGTCGTCGGCGTACGGGGAGAGGCGGGGCGGGATGGGGCAGTCGGAGCGGAGCGCCCGCAGCACCGCCGCCGTCATCACCGGCCCCTCCGTGGAAGTGGATCGCCGATCGAAGAATTTCATGCCGCGGGACGTTCCGTGAACCCTCTGGACATCCCGGGCGGGGCGACCGAAAGGGGGTCGCCGCCCGCCGTCCGTGGCGACCAGGCACGCTTGAGGCATGCGCGAACCATGGGTGGTGGGTGTCTCCGGGGCGTCCGGGACGCCGTACGCGGCGGCTGTCGTCCGGGGCCTGCTCGACGCCGGCCAGGCGGTGGACCTGATCGTCTCCCGGGCGGCCCGGCTGACGGTGCTGGACGAGACCGGCCGGCCCTTCCGGGACGCGCACTGGACCGAGGACCTGGCCGCCTGGCTCGACCGCGACCTCACCGGCGCGGACCTGCGGCACTGGCCCGCCGGTGACCTGGCCGCCGGCCCGAGCAGCGGCTCCTACCCGGTACGCGGCATGGCGGTGGTGCCCGCCAGCACCGCCGCGTGCGCCGGCATCGCCATCGGGCTCTCCAAGGATCTGCTCCAGCGCGCCGCCGAGGTCAACCTCAAGGAGCGCCGCCCGGTGGTCGTGGTGCCCCGGGAGACGCCGGTGACCCGCAGTCACCTGGAACATCTCATCGCGCTGCACGACGCCGGCGCGGTGGTGCTGCCGGCCAGTCCGGGCTTCTACGGCGCCGGGGCGGCGGCGTCCGCCGGGCAGCTCGTGGACTTCGTGGCCGGGAAGGTGCTCGACGCGCTCGGTGTCGAGCACACGCTGTTCCGGCGGTGGTCCGGCGAGCTGGCAGCCGGCCGCCGGGAGGCGGACCCGGACTGACGGTCCCGGTTGCCGACGTACGGGGCGCGGCCCTCGGCCGGACCGCGCCCCGTACGTTCAGTACATGCCGGCGTTCGCCGGTCCGGGGCCGGTGGAAGCGGTCGGGCCCATGTTGCGGGCCTTGCCCATGTCCTCCGCCTCGTCCAGCATGCCCTCCCCCTCGAGCAGGGCCCGCACCTCGGATTCCCGAAACCGGCGGTGCCCTCCTGGAGTCCGGATACTGCCGATCCGGCCGGCCGCTGCCCATCTGGTCACGGTCTTCGGGTCCACCCGAAACAGCGCAGCGACCTCACCCGGTGTCAGCAGGCGATCTCCAGTGTCCACAGCCCCCTCCTCGCGTCGACGAAGCCCCCGGCTGAACACACTGCCCCCGGCCGGTGCGAGCCCAGAGCCGTCATGAGGGACGTATGGCAATTACAGCACCGGCTACCGGACGTGTCCGCCAAACGCGAAAAACGCACACACTGGGAAGGTTAGGAAATGGTACAGGCGGAGAACACCCGTGATCGTACGTTTGTGAAGGGTTGATCCACGGGTACCGACAGTGTTCCGTGGTCGCCAAACGGATAGGGTCACTCTCCGTGGACACGATCGACCTGAGCCTCGTGGAGTTGTTGCGAGGCAACGCCCGTCTGTCGTACGCCGAGCTGGCCCGTCAGGTCGGCCTCTCCGCCCCGGCCGTGCACGAGCGGGTCGGCAAGCTGGAGTCCAGCGGCGTGATCCGGGCGTACCGGGCCGAGGTCGAGCCGGAGTCGATCGGGCTCGGCGTCACCGCGCTCATCGGCATCATCGAGGACTCCGACGCGGACACCGACGAGGTGCTGGAGGCGTTCCGCCGCATCCCCGAGATCGAGTCCTGCTACTTCATGGCCGGCGTCGAGTCCTTCCTGCTCAAGGCGCGAGTCGGCACGATCGCCGAGCTGGAGCAGCTGATCGTCCGGCTGAACCGGACGGCGGGTGTGGCGTCCACCCGTACCAGCATCGCCCTGTCGACCAAGTGGGAGAACCGCCCGCAGCCGCTGGAACCGCCCACCGCCTGACGCCTCTGGCCCCGGGCCGGGGGTTGCGGTTACCGTGCGCCGATGACGAGCTCGGAGCGCGGCGCCGCCGTGGTCACAGGTGCGGCCGGTGGGCTGGGGCGGGCCATCGCCGCCGCGCTGCACGCCGACGGGTGGAACGTGCTGCTCACCGACACCGACGCCGGGGCCGTGGCGGCTGCCGCCGCGCCGCTGGGTGGCTGGTCCCGCGCGCTCGACGTACGCGACGAATCCGCCTGCGCGGACGTCGCCGCCGAGGCGGCTGCCGCGCCCGGCGGCCTCGGGCTCTGGGTGAACAACGCGGGCATCCTGGTCACCGGCCCGTCGTGGGCGCACGACGCCCCGACCCGGCGCGCGGTGGTCGAGGTCAACGCGCTCGGCGCGATCAACGGAACGCTCGCCGCCGTCGAGGTGATGCGCGAACAGGGCCGCGGCCACGTGCTCAACGTCGTCTCGCTGGCCGGGCTGATCGCCGCACCGGGCGAGACGGTGTACGCGGCCAGCAAGCACGCCCTGCTCGCGTTCAGCCTCGGCACTCTGAGCGACCTGCGGATGGCCGGCGTCCGGGGCGTACACGTGTCGTGCCTGTGCCCGGACGGGATCTGGACGCCGATGCTGCACGACAAGCTGGACGACCCGGGAGCGCTGGCGTCCTTCACCGGCTCGCTGCTCACGCCGGAGCGGGTGGCCGCGCGGGCCGTCCGGCTGGCCCGGCGGCCCCGGCCGGTGGTCAGCCTGCCGCGTTGGCGCGGTGCCCAGGTACGACTCCTGGACGCCTTCCCCCGGCTCGCCCTGGCCCTCACGCCGGTGATCCGGGCCACCGGGCGGGCCGGTCAGCGGCGGCAGGCCCGCCGGGTCCGGGAGAACCCGAGCCCGCCTCGCTTGTAACGTTGCCGACGTGACTCATCTCGACCGGTGCGACGAGGCCAGCCGGCGCTGGGTGACCGAGGCCATCGCCACGGTCGAGGCGGACGCCAACCGCTCCGCCGACACCCACCTGCTGCCCTTCCCGCTGCCCCGCGAGTGGGGGATCGACCTCTACCTCAAGGACGAGTCGGTGCACCCCACCGGCTCGCTGAAGCACCGGCTGGCCCGCTCGCTGTTCCTCTACGGGCTCTGCAACGGCTGGATCGGCCCGGACACCACGATCGTCGAGGCGTCATCAGGGTCGACGGCTGTCTCCGAGGCGTACTTCGCCCGGATGCTCGGGCTGCCGTTCATCGCTGTCATGCCCGCCTCCACGTCGCCGGAGAAGATCGCCCAGATCGAGTTCCAGGGCGGACGCTGCCACCTGGTGGACGACCCGTCGAAGGTCGTGGTGGAGGCGCGCTGGCTCGCCGAGGACAGCGGCGGCCGGTTCATGGACCAGTTCACGTACGCCGAGCGGGCCACCGACTGGCGGGGCAACAACAACATCGCCGAGTCGATCTACGCCCAGCTCGCGCTGGAACGGCATCCCGTGCCCGCCTGGATCGTGGTCGGCGCCGGCACCGGCGGCACCAGCGCCACCATCGGCCGGTACGCCCGCTACCGGCGGCTGCCCACCAAGCTCTGCGTGGTGGACCCGGAGAACTCCGCCTTCTACCCCGCCTGGCAGGCCGGTGACTGGTCGGTGCGCACCGACCGCGGCTCCCGGATCGAGGGCATCGGGCGGCCCACGGTCGAGGCGTCCTTCCTGCCCAGCGTGGTGGACCGGATGGTGCAGGTGCCGGACGCAGCGTCGCTGGCGGCGATGCGGGCCGGCTCGGCGGTGCTCGGCCGCCGGGTGGGCGGCTCCACCGGCACCAACCTGTGGGGCGCGTTCGGGCTGATCGCGCAGATGCGCGCGGCCGGGCGTACCGGCTCGGTGGTCACGCTGATCTGCGACCCGGGCGACCGGTACGTCGACACCTACTACTCCGACGACTGGGTGGCCGCGCAGGGCCTCGACCTCGCGCCGCACCTCGCCACCATCGACCGGTTCCTGACCGACGGCACCTGGCCGGCGGCCTCAGCCGGACCCCGGACCGTCAGCGCGGGTCGACCCGCTCGGCCAGCCCCGGGTAGCGCACCACGAAGCCGTCCGGGTCGACCTCCAGGTCGGCCGTGAACGTGTCACTGGAATACCGGACCCGGCCCGGGCCCAGCGAGGTGTAGACCTGCTCGGCGGGCACCACGGCCAGGCCGGGCAGCAGCACCCAGGCCACCGACACGGCGGTCGCCAGGTCGGCGGGCAGCCGGCCCAGCCCGACCCGGCGGATCGGCAGCGTGTTCGTCAGCGGCGAGCCGCCCAGATCCACGTCGAGCGCCTCGGCCAGCCGGCCCGGGTCGTCGGTGCCCGGCAGGCCCGCCGGTGGGTGGCCCGCCGCGCTCAGCGCCGCGTCCAGGTCACCCTCCTCGCCGGTACGCACGCGCCACCCGTCCCGGCCCCGCTCCAGGCGTACGCTCCGCGACCAGCCCGCGCCCTCGGACTCGACCTCCAGCCGGTTCGTCGACCAGTCCGGCCCGACGGCGAGGCGGTACCGGCACGTGTACGGGATCGGATCCACGGCGAGCGCCACGCCCTGCGCGGTCAGCCCCTGGCCGTCGTCGAGCACGACGTGCTCGCAGCCGGCGGTGTCGGTCCGGGCCCAGAAGAGCGACTTCGGCATGGTCCGGACGTTACGCGAACCGGCGGTCGGCGGCAGCGGATGCGCGAACGCCGCCGCCGAGCGGGATGTCCCGCTGTTCCCGGGCGTCAGGCCAGCGCTACTGGTTACCCCTGCTCGTCGCCCTCTGTGGGGCGGGGCGGCCGGTTGTGACGGGCCCACTCGTCCACCTCGTCCGCGTCCCAGACGTTCATGCCGATCAGTCGGGCGAGCGGCTCGGGAAACCCGGGGCGGCGGGTGATCTGCAGGACCCGCTGACGCGATACGCCGAACAGGGCGGCCAGCTCGCCGGGCCCGTACAGGCGTGGTCGTCTCACACGCCGAAAGGAGGCACGAGACGTACTGGTCATACCCCGTCGGGCTACTCGTCGTCGTCCGCCGGCCGGGGCGGTCGGTGTTCCCGGATGTACCGCTCGACGTCCCGCTTCAACCAGACCGCACCGACCGACAGCTCTTGATACGGCGCGGGGAATGCGGGATGCCGCCGGATCTCGCGGAATCTCGATCTGCCCACGCCGAGCATCTTCAAGATCTCACCGGCCGCGACAAGTTCGCCCGGTCCCGTCTCCTTGGTCACGACTTCGAAGGTAGGAGCGGGCCGACCCGACCATGGTTACGCGAACAAATGACCACACCTATGTGGGCCCGTCAACGTTGACAGGGGGGCAGGTGGGCGATCTGATGGATCAGGCCCCCCGCCCGGTGGCGAGTTCGCGGCGGACGGGGGTGCCACCTGGACGCCGACCATGCAGGAGGGCCCCGAGTGACCCAGCGCCACGCTCCGCTGAAACCCCTTTGGGTCTGTACGGCAGACCTGCTCAACTGGCCCTGCGAGAACGCCAAGGTCGAGTTGGTCGCTGACTACGAGCACGACCGACGCCACCTCGCCGTCGATCTGGCTGCCCTGATGCGGCAGGCAACCGATGACCTGACCAGGCTCTACTCTGGGCCGCCGGACCCCGCCGAGATGCACATCCGGTTCCTGGGCTGGCTGCGGTCGGTGCGCAATGTCTGACCCGATCGGCACCGGTCTGCTGCTGACCGCCGTCATCGCCCAGGCGTTCGGCTGTTGGGTCGCCTGGTCGTGGGGCCGGTCCGCTCGGCGCAGCCTCCGGCAGACCATCGACAAGACCATCCCCACGCCACCGCCCGGTTGGCGGCCTCGTCATCGCCTGTCGCTGTGGAATGAGCCGACCCGGCGGTATCCCGTCCTCACACCGCGCAGCTAGAACGGAGCCGACATCACCCCAGACGCACCGCCGCCGCCGAGCGGGTGCTCGGCGGCGGCGGTGGGTGCGCTCAGATCAGTGGGTACGTGCCGGCGGGCGCCCGCCGAAGCCGCGCCTGTCGTCCCGGCCCCGCCCCTCGGCCCGGAAACCGCCGGCCCGGCGCTCGGCCGGACGCGCGTCGCCCCGGTCACCGAAACGCCGCTCGGCGTGCGGGCGGTCGTCCTGGCGCCGGTCGCCGAAGCCGCGCGAGCCGCTCGGCCGGTCGTCGTACCGCCGCTCGTCGCGGTCGTACCCGCGTCCGGCCGCCGGCCGCTGCCGGTCCCCGTACGGCCGGTCGGCCCGCTCGCCGAAGCGCCGGTCGTCGCCGCGCTGGCCGCCGAAGCGCTCGCCGCGCTGGCCGCGGTCGTCGGACCGCTGCTCGCCGAAGCTCCGGCCGTCGGACCGCCGGTCGCCGAAGCTCCGGTCGTCGCGACGCTCCGGCCGCCCGAAGCGGCGCTCGCCGCCGGATCGCTCGCCCGAGTAGCGCTCACCCGCCGGCCGGTCGCCGAACCGGCGGTCACCACCGCGGTCCGCGAACCGGTCGCCGGCCCGCTCGCCCGCGGGCCGGTCGCCGAAGCGGCGCTCGCCCCGGCCGTCACGGTCGCCGAACCGGCGCTCACCACGGTCGGAGAAGCCGCCCCGGCCGCCCCGGCCGTCGCGGTCGCCGAAGCGGCGCGAGCCGCCGCCGCGTCGCGGCTCCGGCTCGTCCCGCACCGGTACGCCGCTGGGCTCGCGTGCGCCGGTCAGCTCGGCCAGCGCCTCGTCGCCCGCCCGGACCCGGGTCTCGGCCGGCTCGACGCCCGCCTTCTCCATCATGGCCAGGGTGGTGCGGCGCTGCTTGGGCAGCACCAGCGTCGCCACCGCGCCCGACTCGCCGGCCCGAGCCGTACGGCCGGCCCGGTGCAGGTAGTCCTTGGGGTCCTTCGGCGGGTCCACGTGCAGCACCAGCGAGACGCCGTCGACGTGGATGCCGCGGGCCGCCACGTCGGTCGCGACCAGCACGGGCGTGCGGCCCTCGCGGAACTCGGCGAGCGTCTTGGTACGCATGCGCTGCGTCTTGCCGCCGTGCAGCCCACCGGCCCGCACACCGACGGCCGCGAGCTGCTCGACCAGCCGGTCCACGCCGAGCTGCGTACGGGCGAACAGCATGGTGCGGCCCTCACGGGCGGCGATGGACGCGGCGACGGCGAACTTGTCGTGCGGCGGGATCAGCAGCAGGTGGTGATCCATGGTGGACACGGCGGCGGTGGCCGGCGCGGTCGAGTGGGTGACCGGGTCGGTCATGAACCGCTTGACGAGCGTGTCGACGTCGTTGTCCAGAGTGGCCGAGAACAGCAGCCGCTGCGCGTCCGCCGGAGTCTTCGCCAGCAGCTGGGTGACCTCAGGCAGGAAGCCCATGTCGGCCATCTGGTCGGCCTCGTCCAGCACGGTGATCTCGACGTCGTCGAGGCGGCACACGCCGCGCTCGATCAGGTCGCCGAGCCGTCCCGGGGTGGCCACGACGATCTCCACGCCGCGGCGCAGCGCGTCGATCTGCCGGTCGTACGGCACACCGCCGACGGCGGTCTTCAGGAACACGCCGACCGCCTTGCCGAGCGGCATGAGCGCGTCGTTGACCTGCATGGCCAGTTCACGGGTGGGGACCAGGACCAGGGCGCGCGGGTGCAGCGGCCGGGCCCGGTTGCGGTCGGCGAGCCGGGCGATCACCGGCAGGCCGAAGGCGAGCGTCTTGCCCGAGCCGGTCTGGCCCCGGCCGAGGACGTCGCGGCCCGCGAGCGAGTCGGGCAGCGTGGCCCGCTGGATCTCGAACGGGGTGGTGATGCCCTGCCGGGCGAGCACCTCGACGACCTGCCGGGGCAGGCCGAGCGAGGCGAAGTCGACGGTGTCGGGCGTCGGGTCGACGGACGGGGACGTGCTGGATTCAGCGAACGTGGTCAAGAAATACCTCTCGAGCGGGGCGCATCTTCGCGATGGCCCGCCGCGGCCTGTCACGCCGCCGAATCGCCCGCAAGATCGCCCATGGGCGCGCAGTCGGGGCGCGCCGGGTCAGTGATCGGAGACAAGTGTACGGCGCATCGCCGACTCCGCCACGGCAACGCGAAGCCGTAGTGGGCGGGCTCACCCCTGTCACTCGATGAGCATGGTCCCGGTCAGGCTGCTCAATGCGTCGTTGGCCAGGAAGACCACGAGCAGGCTGATCGCGATGAGCATGGTCAGCGCGACGGCCAGCACGATGATCACCTTGGTGTTGCCGCCCCGGGCCGCCGGGCTCTCCTCGGACCAGCCCTGGGCCAGGATGTGCCCGGTCAGCGATCCGGAGTTCTCCAGAGGGTTGCCCTGCGGGAACGACACGGTGGCGAACCCGGGCCCGTCGGTCCCGCCGTACGCGGTGCCGGCGAGATCCGGGCCGGCGGGCTGGGGGCGTACCGGACGGGTCGTGTCGGCGTCGCGGGCGGGCATGGCCGGCGGCGGCCAGGTCGGCAGCGCCGGGGCCGGCACCACTGGCGGCGGCGGTGCCGACACGGGTGCGGCGGCCCACGACGGCAGCGCACCGTCCGGCGTGCCGGGCGTGGCCGGCGGGCCCGGCACGGCGGCCCGCGCGGGCGGGAACGACGGGCCGGGCGCCGGGGCGGGGAACAGCGGCGCGGGCAGTGGGCCCGGCCCGCCGGTCATCGCCGGTGGCGGCGGGAACGGCGGCGCGGGCATCGGACCCGGCGGGGGCGGGGGCGGGGGTACGGGCGGACCCGGCGGCGGTACCGGCGGCCCGGGGATCGGTGGCACCGGTCCGGGCGTCGGCGTCGGCGGGGCGGGTGCGGGCGGCGTGGGCAGGGGTGGCGTGGGCCGGAGCGGTGGTTCCGGCTCGGGTACCGGCGGCGCGGGCGACGGTGGCGTCGGACCGGGCACCGGGGTCGGCGCCGGCTCGGGCTCGGGGCCGTTCGGCGCCGGGGGCTGCGCGGGCTCCGGCGGCTGGACCGGCTCCGGCGGTTCCGGGTTCACCGGACCGGCCCGGTAGACGGTGGCGGCGGCGGGCGGCGCGGCCACCACGGAGGCGGCGACCTCCTCGGCGGAGACACGGCTCAGGCCGGGTACCGATGCGCTGGCCCGCGCGGGTGCGGATCCGGCCTGCTCAGCGGGTGTGGAAGAGCCGGTGAGCGGGGCCGGGCGGCCGGCTGCGGAGGCCGGCGCCGCGTTCGGCGGAGACTCGGCCGAACCGGCTGCCGAGGACTGGGAGTCGTCCTGCGGCCCGACGGCGGTCCCGTCCGCCTGCTCGGCCGGTGCGGTGTCGCGGTCCGGTGCGGCGTCGGCCGGTGCTGCCGCGTCCGCGGTTGCGACGGGCGGCGTGGGCACGCGTGCGGAACCGGAGACGCGGGGTGCCGGGATGGCGGCCGGAGCACTGCCGGGCGTACCCGGGGAGGCGTCGCCGTCGGCCTCCGCGGCGGCGGGCTGGGACGTCGTCTGGCGTTCGCCCACGGCGAAGGCGGACCAACTGGACGGCGGCACGGTGGCGCCGGGGAGGCGCCGGTCCAGCGGCGGTGGGGTGTCCGCCGGGGTGGCCGCCCGGTACGTCGTGGGACCGGCCTGCGGCAGCGGCTGCTCGTCACCCGCGGGCGGCGGCACGGCCGAGCCCGCGACCGACACCCGCGCCCGCGCGACGGCTACCGGCCCGGGTGGGGCCGAACCGTGGTCGTCGTCGCCGGCCGGGTCGGCGGGGTCGGGCGTCGGTCCCGGGTGGACCTTCTCCGCCGGAACGTCCTGCTCGCCCATCTCGCCCCTCCGCACCCACGCTCGCCTCCGGCCGTGGCGCCGACCGGAAGTGCCTGGATCTCACCGTGCCACATTCCGGCCCGGGAGCACAGCCGGAGCGGCGGTTGGGTCAGTCGGTGCTGCTGCTCGGGCTGGCGGAGCCGCTGCCGGACGTGCTGCTCGACGGCGCGGCGCTGCTGCCGCTCGGCGCGGCGCTGCTGCTGCTCGGCGCGGCGCTGCTGGTCTCCGGCTCGGCGCTCGCGCTCTGGCTCGGCGTCGGGTCGGGCGAGTCGGTCGGGCTCGGCGGCGGCGTACTCGGCGCCGGGCTGGACGTCGTCGGCTTCGGCGTCGGCGTGGTGGGCTTCGGCGTGGTCGGCGTCGGCTTGGGCGTGGTCGACGGCTTGGGCGTGGTGGGCGTCGGCTTGGGCGTGGTCGACGGCTTCGGCGTGGCCGGCACGGTCGGCGGCGGGACCGGGGTGGCCGGGGCGGGTACGGCGCCGATCACCCGGGTCGCGGCGTAGAGCCGGGACCAGCGGACCACCGAGATCTTGACGACGTCCCCGGTCCGCGGCGCCTCCACCATCTTGCCGTTGCCGATGTACATGGCGACGTGGTGGACGCTGGTCCAGCTGCTGCTGGAGGCGAAGAACAGCAGGTCGCCGGGGAGCAGGGCGTTCGGCGAGACGGTGCGGGAACGGGTCGCGAAGTACTGGTCCTTGGCGACGCGGGGCAGGCCCCGGTAGCCGGCCGCCTGGTAGGAGGCGAGCATCAGGCCGGAGCAGTCGAACCGGTCCGGGCCCTCGGCGGCCCACAGGTAGGGGTCACCGAGCTGGGCGAGGGCGTAGCGCACGGCGGCGAGCGCCCGCGGGTCCGCCACCAGGCCGTCGATGCTCTGATCGACCACGTACGAGGTGCCGAGCCGCTGCTCGGCGGCGTCCGCCAGGCGCTCGATCTCCAGGAGCTTGGCCGCGTTCTCCTTGCGCAGCGCGACGAGCGCGGTTTCCTGCTTGCGCAGGTCGGCCTCGGCGCGGGTGAACGCGGTGGTCTGCTCGGTGGCCCGGCGCTGGGCCGACTCGTGTGCCTTCCGGGCGGCCTCCTCGGCGCTGGTGGCCCGGAGGAGTTCGCCGGTCACCGACGTGGTGGCGCCCTCGGCCTTGTCGCCGCGGGTGATGCGCTGGAGGTTGGCGAAGTCGCGCAGGCTGGCGCCGAACTCACCGGGCGGCAGCGCCGCGTCGGCCTTCACGGCGTCGGCGGCGGCGCTCTTGGCGTTGTCCTGGGCGCGGGTGAGCGCGTCCTGGGCCTCCTTGAGCCGGGCGGCGGACTGGGTCAGCTCGGTCTGTGCGGCGTCCCGCTCGGTCTTGATCCGGAGCAGTTCCTCGCCGAGGAGGGTGACCCGGGCGTCGAGCTGGTTGATCTGGGCGATCAGCGGGCCGTCGGCCGGGTTGGTCACGCCGGTGGTGCCCGGCAGGCCCGCAGTGCCGCCCGGGGTGGTGACGCCGGGCAGGCCCGGGACGGTGCCGGGGAGGCCGGGAACGGCACCCGGTACGCCGGGGACGGTGCCGGGTACGCCGCGGACGGCGCCGGACGAGCCGGGCAGTTGCAGGGGGCCGGTGACCTGGGGCCGGGAGCCGGTGTCGGGTACGACGTCGGGCAGCGGGTCGGCCCAGGCGGGTGTGGCGAGCGCCGCGGCCGCGACCGCCCCCAGAAGGGCGGACCAGAGCGCCGGGCGCAGGATCGGTGAGATCACCGGCTGCCGTCCTCGTCGCCGTCGGGCCTTGGTGCTGTGAGCCATACCGCTCCCCGTCCGGTCTGGGGTCCGTCACGCGTGATTGGGGCGTGTCGGGACAGGACGGCCCTGGTGTGTGTTCCGCCCCACCCTGTCTTACCTCACGGTTGCGACGATGTCGATGTGCGGAGCGTGACGGCCGGTGAACCGGCGCGACCACGTCGGCGGCCGGTCGGACCCGCGACGTACGCTCGATCGGGAACCCAGGTGGAAGGACGTGGCTTTCGGATGGACGCCGGACTCAAGCGCGAACTCGAGGCGAAGGTGTACGCGGGGGAGCGGCTGACCCGCGAGGACGGCATCGCCCTCTACGCCAGCGACGACCTGACCTGGCTGGGCCGGCTGGCCCACCACAGGCGTACGGAGCTCAACGGCGACCGGGTGATGTTCAACGTCAACCGGCACCTGAACCTGACGAACGTCTGCTCCGCGTCGTGCGCGTACTGCTCGTTCCAGCGCAAGCCGGGCGAGAAGGACGCCTACACGATGCGCATCGACGAGGCCGTCCGCAAGGCCAAGGAGATGGAGGACGAGCAGCTCACCGAGCTGCACATCGTCAACGGCCTGCACCCGACGCTGCCCTGGCGCTACTACCCGAAGGTGCTGCGCGAGCTGAAGGCCGCGCTGCCGAAGGTCAACCTCAAGGCGTTCACCGCCACCGAGGTGCAGTGGTTCGAGAAGATCAGCGGGCTCACCGCCGACGCGATCCTCGACGAGCTGATGGACGCCGGCCTGGAGTCGCTCACCGGCGGTGGCGCGGAGATCTTCGACTGGGAGGTCCGGCAGCACATCGTCGACCACAACTGCCACTGGGAGGACTGGTCGCGCATCCACCGGCTGGCCCACTCGAAGGGCATGAAGACGCCGTCGACCATGCTCTACGGCCACATCGAGGAGCCCCGGCACCGGGTCGACCACGTGCTGCGGCTGCGTGAGCTGCAGGACGAGACCGGCGGTTTCCAGGTCTTCATCCCGCTGCGCTACCAGCACGACTTCGTCGACTCGGCGGACGGCAAGATCCGTAACCGGATCCAGGCCCGGACCACGATGGCCTCGCCGGCCGAGTCGCTCAAGACGTTCGCGGTCTCCCGGCTGCTGTTCGACAACGTGCCGCACGTCAAGTGCTTCTGGGTCATGCACGGGCTGTCGGTCGCGCAGCTCTCGCTGAACTTCGGCGTCGACGACCTGGACGGCTCGGTGGTCGAATACAAGATCACCCATGACGCCGACTCGTACGGCACGCCGAACACCATGCACCGCGACGACCTGCTGCACATGATCTGGGACGCCGGCTTCCGTCCGGTCGAGCGGAACACCCGCTACGAGATCGTCCGCGAGTACGACGGGCCGCCGTCGCTGGCGGAGCGCCGGTCCGAGCCGCAGCAGGTCTGGGCCTGACCTGGCGATGAGCGACGAGGAACAGCAGCGCGGCTTCCCCCGGCGCGACGCCGAAGGCCGCATCCTCACCCTCGGTGACCTGCTCGGGGTGAGCCTGGCCGGCCTGGTCATCGGGGTGCTGGCGCTGCTGGTCTTCGAGTTCGCGTTCGCCACGGTCGGCGACAGCGGCTTCGGGGGTACGAACGGCTGGCTCGCGGTGATCCTGCCGCTCTGGTTGTTCTGGGACGAGTTCCGGGCCTGGGAGTTCGGCGCCGCCCGGGTGGTGGCCGCGCTGGCCGGTCTCGGGCTCGGCGTCCTCGCCGGTCTGCTGGCCGCGGGCCTGGCCTCGGGGCTGCCCGCGCTGTTCACCGGCGCGTTGGCTGCGGCGGTGTTCACCGTGGTCTACGCCGTCATCTGGTTTCATGGCGTGCACTGGCTGGCCCGGCGTACGGGCTGAGGCACGGAGAGAGTGGGAATGCGGGAATGAGCGCGGCGGTCAAGTACACGCTGGGCCGGGTCGGGCTGTTCGTCGCCGTGCTGGCAGCCCTCTGGTTCGTCGAGATGAACATGTTCCTGCGGCTGATGGTGGCGCTGATCTCCTCCGCCGCGCTGTCGTTCTTCCTGCTGCGCAACTGGCGGGACGAGATGGCCGGCGAGATGGCGGAGGCGTCGGAGCGGCGGCGCGCGGAGAAGGACCGGCTGCGCTCGGCGCTCGCCGGTGAGGACGAGCCGGGCGCCGAGCCGGACGCCGAACGCCGCGAGGGCTGAGCGGACGGACGAAGGGCCCGGCGCCGGACACGGCACCGGGCCCTTCCTCGTTCACCGGCCGGCCGAACCGGTCACCGGCCGGCCGGGCCGTTCACCAGTTGGTCGAGCCCGGGACGACCGGCCACGGCCGGTCGGCCGGCTTGATCAGGTACGCGATGCCGCCGGAGCCGGAGGCCACCGTGCCGTTGGCCCGGTAGCGCTTGGTACGCAGCCAGATCTGCTCGAACTGCTCCCGCTTGTAGACGTTGCGGACCGCGTCGTTCGACGAGGACGCCGGGTCGTTGACGATCACGTCGCCGTCGGCGGTGAAGCCGACGATCACGAACAGGTGCCCGGAGGTGCCGTAGTTGGCCCCGTCCAGCTCGCTGGCGAGGAACGACTGCGAGGTCACCACCGGGATGCCCGCCTTGATGAACCGTTCCGCCTCGTCGAGCGAGTGCAGCCGGGTGACCCGCGCCTCCAGGCCGGGGAAGCTCGACGCGTACGCGGTGTTGAACGGCCAGTTGCCGGCGCCCTCGTACTCGTAGTCGTAGGTCATCCGGGCGGCGTGGTCGACAGTCGGGTCGGGGTAGGAGGGGTCGACCCACGAGGTGTCCTCGGCCGAGGGCTTGCGGCCCCAGTACTCGACCACCATCTCCGTCGAGGTGGGCGAGCACCACGCCTCGCCGCCGCCGTCGTACTCGGGGTACTCGCCGATGTGGATGTTCTGCGAGTAGCGCGGCACGGCCAGCTCGGTGCCCCAGGCGATGCCGCCCCGGCTCGGGGTGACGGTGAACCGGTCCGGGACGTTCGACGCCATCGCGCCGACCATCCGGACCTGCGGCGCGGCGGCCTGGCCGGGCGCGCGGTAGAGCGTCAGCCGCAACTGGTACGAGCGCAGCAGCACCCCCGCGTCGGCGTCGTCGACCGAGAACGTGTCGGTCCAGATGCTCGACCACGGGTCGCCCTGGCCGTCCAGCGTGGAGCGCTTGATGTCCTGGTCGCCGGAGGCCCAGCGGCCCATGACGTACCACGGGGTCTGTGCCCCGGTGTTGTACGTGCCGTGCAGCTCGACCTGGATCCAGGTGCCGGCCGGGGTGGCGGCGTTCCACGACGCGACCATCTCGGTGGCGTCGAAGCCGATCCGCCGCTCGGGCGAGGTCCAGGTGGCGTACTCCCAGGTGCGGGTCGTGCCGGTGTGCTCGTCGGTGAACTCGGTGGTGCCCGCCGGGCGGCCGATGGTCAGCGCCGGGTGGCGGCCCGGTACGGCGCGGGTGCCCTGGTGGGAGCCGCTACGCCAGTCGGGGAAGCGGGAGAACTCCTGAAAGGTGATCTGTTCGTCGTGCGTGACGCCCGGTCGCGGGGCTTGTGCCTGGACCGGTGCGCTGGTGGCGAGGAGGGTGAGCGCGGTGAGGCCGGCGAGGGCGGCCGCGCGCATGGGTCGTCCGAACATGGCAGCTCCACAGGGAGACGGCATCGTTGCCGTTCACTGTCGCGCTTGGCGGGAAGTTTCGCCAGATGTTCAGCCGTAGAAAATCATTGCCGAAGTGACGATCAGGTCGGGATGACCCAAGGCAAAGACAGATATTGATATGACCATGTGTCTCCTGGTGGAGTGTGCGGACAACGGGATCTCCCGTACCCCCAGGAGGTTGTCCATGGCCTTCCGCTCCTCTCCGCTCCGCCGCCGGCTGGCGCTCGCCGCCGTCATCGGCCTGACCATCGTCACCGCGGCCGCCGCGCCCGCCGTCGCCCGGCCCGCACCGGAAGGCTCCGGTGAGCCGGCCACCGTCGCCTACCGGGTGCTCGGCCCGCGTACGGCGGCCGACCGCACCGCGGTCGCCTCCACCGGTGCCGCGATCGACTACTCCGAGCACGGCGTGCTGCACGTCACGGCGACCAAGGCCGAGGCCAACGCGATCACCCGGCTCGGATTCCGGCTCGAGAAGGACGTCGTGCCGGAGCACGACCACGCCGACGGGGGCATGACCGCCAACGCGTTCCCGCCCGCCGACTCGAACTACCACGACTACGCCGAGCTGACCGCGGTGGTGAACAAGGTGGTCGCCGACCACCCGACGATCGCCCGCAAGCTGAGCATCGGCACGTCGTACCAGGGCCGGGACCTGATGGCGGTGAAGATCTCCGACAACGTCGCCACCGACGAGGCCGAGCCGGAGATCCTGTTCAACGCCCAGCAGCACGCCCGTGAGCACCTGACCGTCGAGATGGCGATCTACCTGCTCAACCTCTTCACCGACAACTACGGCAGCGACTCCCGGATCAGCAGCATCGTCAACTCCCGGGAGATCTGGATCGTCCCCACAGTCAACCCGGACGGCAGCGAGTACGACATCGCCACCGGCTCCTACCGCTCCTGGCGCAAGAACCGGCAGCCCAACAGCGGTTCGACAGCCATCGGCACCGACCTGAACCGCAACTGGGCCTACCAGTGGGGCTGCTGCGGCGGCTCGTCCGGCACCAAGTCGTCGGACACCTACCGGGGCCCGTCCGCCTTCTCCGCCCCGGAGACCGCGGCGCTGCGCAACTTCGTCAACAGCCGGGTCGTCGGCGGGGTGCAGCAGATCAAGGCGAACATCGACTTCCACACCTACTCGCAGCTGGTGCTCTGGCCGTACGGGTACACGTACAGCAACACCGCCACCGGGATGAACACCGACCAGTACAACACCTTCGCCACCATCGGGCGGCAGATGGCGGCGACGAACAACTACACCCCGGAACAGTCGAGCGACCTCTACATCGCCGACGGCACCAGCATCGACTGGATGTGGGGCGCCCACAAGATCTGGGCGTACACCTTCGAGATGTACCCCGGCTCGGCCTCCGGCGGCGGCTTCTACCCGCCGGACGAGGTGATCCCGGCGCAGACCTCACGCAACCGGGAGGCCGTGCTGATCCTGTCCGAGTACGCCGACTGCCCGTACCGGGCGATCGGCAAGCAGAGCCAGTACTGCTGACCTCACCACCGGGCGGGAACCCCGGTTCCACCCCCGCCGGGGTTCCCGCCCACCCCGCCCGTCCGGACGATCTCCGCTGGTCGTGCGCTACCGTGGCACCGACCGTGCCACAGCGAAGCCGGTGTGAAACCGGCGCTGTCCCGCAACTGTGATGCCCCGTACGCGCGGCGCCGGCCTTCCGCCGGCGCCGACGGACGTGGGACGAGCCAGGTCGCCTGAGGCCCGGTCGCGACACGCGCTCTCGAGGAAGGGCGCCTCGCGGACGGGCCTTTCCCCCTGTCGGCGAAGCACCACACTCCTCGACCGACAGGAGGCCCCATGTCCCGACGTACCCCCCGGCTCTTCGCCACCGCGCTCGCGGCCGGCGTGCTGCTCCTCGGCGGCTGCGCCGAGAAGACCTCGTCCGACACCCCCGCCGCCGGCGGCTCCGGCGGCGCGTTCCCGGCCACAGTCGGCAAGCTGACGCTGGAGAAGCGGCCCGAGAAGATCGTCTCGCTCTCGCCGACCTCCACCGAGATGCTGTTCGCCATCGGCGCAGGCAAGCAGGTCACCGCCGTCGACGACCAGTCGAACTACCCGGCCGAGGCGCCCCGTACCGACCTGTCCGGCTACCAGCCGAACGCCGAGGCCGTCGCCTCCCGCAACCCCGACCTGGTGGTGATCTCCGACAACCTCAACAAGATCGCCGACCAGCTCGTCGCGCTGAAGATCCCGGTCCTGCAGATCCCCGCCGCGGCCACGCTCGACGACACGTACCGGCAGCTCACCGACCTGGGTACGCTCACCGGCCACCGGTCCGAGGCGGACGCCGTGGTGCAGAAGATGAAGGACGACATCACCGCGCTGACCAAGGACCTGCCGAAGCGTACGGAGAAGCCGACCTACTACCACGAGCTGGGCCCGGAGCTGTACAGCGCGACCAGCAAGACCTTCATCGGCACCATCTACGCGCTCGCCGGCCTGGAGAACATCGCCGACGCGTCCGACGCCGACGGGAAGAACGGCGGCTACCCGCAGCTCTCCCAGGAGGTCATCGTCAAGGCGAACCCCGACTTCGTCTTCCTCTCCGACACCAAGTGCTGCAAGCAGAGCGCCGACACGGTGAAGGCGCGCAGCGGTTGGTCCGGCATCACCGCCGTGAAGAACAACCAGATCGTGGAGCTGGACGACGACATCGCCTCGCGCTGGGGCCCGCGCGTGGTCGAACTGCTCAAGGTGATCGTCGACGCCACCGCCAAGGTCCCGGCCTGACCGTGGCCCTACGACAGGCGGAATCCGCCCCGAACCCGGCCGGGACGCCCGACGCGCCCCGGCCGGGTGCCCGGCTGCTGTCCCGGCCGGGGCGGCGTGGGGCGCGCGGCGCGGCCGGTGCCCCGATCCGGCCCGCCGGGCTGCGCAAGCGCTGGCTGTTCGCCGGTGTCGTGGCGGTGCTCGTCGCGCTGGTCGCGGGCGTCTCGCTCGGCCCGGTCAGCCTGCCGCCCGGCAGCGTCGCGGCCGAACTGCTCAACCTGCTGCCCGGGGTGCACCTGGACAGCGGGCTCACCGAGCGGGAAGTCGCGATCATCACCGAGCTGCGGCTGCCCCGGGTCGTGCTCGGCCTGCTCGTCGGCGCGCTCCTCGCCCTGGCCGGCGGCTGCTACCAGGGCGTCTTCCGCAACCCGCTGGCCGACCCGTACCTGCTCGGCGTGGCGGCCGGAGCCGGATTCGCGGTCACCGCGGCGATCGTGCTCGGCGCCGGTGCGGGCGGGGCGCTGACCGGGCTGCCGATCACCATTCCGCTGGCCGCGTTCGTCGGGTCGCTCGGCGCGGTCGTGCTGACGTACCTGCTCGGCGCCGCCGGTGGCCGGGACCGGTCCCCGGCCACGCTGATCCTGGCCGGGGTGGCGGTGTCGGCGTTCTTCGCCGCCGGGCAGACGTACCTGCTGCAACAGCACTCCGACAACATCCAGCAGGTCTACTCCTGGCTGCTCGGACGGCTGGCCACCGCCGGCTGGCACGACGTGTGGCTGGTCCTGCCGTACTTCGTGCTCACCTCCGTGGTGGTGCTGCTGCACCGGCGTGAACTGGACGTGCTCTCCGTCGGCGACGACGAGGCCGCCGGACTCGGCCTGCACCCGCAGCGCTCCCGCTACCTGCTGATCGCCGCCGCGTCGCTGGGCACCGCCGCCGCCGTGTCCGCGTCCGGGCTGATCGGCTTCGTCGGCATCATCGTGCCGCACACCATGCGGCTGCTCGCCGGTTCCAGCCACCGGGTGATCCTGCCGCTGTCGATGCTGTTCGGCGGCGCGTTCCTCGCCCTGACCGACGTGGTCGCCCGGACCGCCGCCGCACCCGCCGAGATCCCGATCGGCGTGGTCACCGCGCTGCTCGGCGGCCCGTTCTTCGTACTGGTCCTGCGTACCGCCCGCCGGGTGGCGATGTGAACGCCCCCGCGGTGCGCGTCCACGACCTGCGCGTCGCCCTCGGCGGCACGCCGGTCCTGGCCGGCGTCGACCTCACCGTCACGGCGGGCGAGTGGGTCACAGTGATCGGACCCAACGGCGCCGGCAAGTCGACGCTGTTGCGCGCCGTCGGCGGCCTGCTCACCGGCCCGGGCGAGGTGGCCCTCTTCGGTACGCCGATCGGCGCGCTCCGCCGCCGCGACCGTGCCCGGATCGTGGCCACGGTGGCGCAGTCCCCGGTCGTGCCGATCGGCATGTCGGTGTTCGACTACGCGCTGCTCGGGCGCACCCCGTACATCCCGCCGCTGGGCCGCGAGTCCGCCGCCGACCTGGCCGCCGTGCACGAGGTGCTGGACCGGCTCGACCTGGGTCCGTTCGCCCACCGCGAGCTGGCCACCCTCTCCGGCGGCGAGCGGCAGCGCGTCTTCCTGGCCCGGGCGCTGGCCCAGGGCGCCACCCTGCTGCTGCTCGACGAGCCGACGAGCGCGCTGGACATCGGGCACCAGCAGGAGGTGCTGGAACTCGTCGACCAGCTCCGCCGCGCACACGGGCTCACAGTGCTCGCCACCATGCACGACCTCTCCATCGCCGGCGAGTACGCCGACCGCCTGGTGCTGCTCGCCGACGGCCGGGTGGCTGCCGCCGGGCCGCCCGAGGAGGTGCTCACCGAGGAGTTGCTGGCCCGCCACTACCGTGCCCACATCCGCGTCATCCCCGGCGACCACGGCCCCTTGGTGGTCCCCGTCCGCCCCACCTGACCCCCACCCCACCCTCCCACGCCGTTGATCTGTGAGTGGGGTTGTCAAGGGGTTTGGTGGTGGGTGGTGATGGTGCGGTAGAGCTGTCGGGCGATGTAGCGCTTGAGGCAGCGGGTG
>NZ_VISW01000026.1:0-75656 GCF_007827635.1 Micromonospora sp. CNZ296 | reverse complement strand
CCGGATCAACGAAGAGCCACCCAAGTGATCACCAACGCCGAACCCTAACGGCAATCAGCCGAACCGATCACCACAGACATAGAAGCGTCTTGCAGCTGCGGCCCGGTCAAGCCGCTCATATCGGGCGTTCGAGGGGCGCCAAGTCCATGATCGACGCGGGACAGGGCGTCAGCGTCCTCGGCGGGCGGCGGTGGGCGGCTGGGAAGACGCGGACGCCGTCCCCGTGAGGCGGGGACGGCGTCCGGCGGTGAGCGGGGTCGGTCAGGTCATGTCGTCGTAGCGGCGCTCGATCGGCTTCGGGGCGACGATCGGCTCGGGTGCGCCGATGGGCTCGGACGCCTCGATCCGGCCGCTGGCGGGCACCGGCTCGTCCGACAGGTCAAGCGGTGACACCTCGTCGTCGGCGATGCCGGCGTAGACCTCACGCCCGCGACCGCGCCGCTTGTCGTTGATGAACGCCACCCCCACCGCGGCGAAGTAGAGCGCGCAGAGGCAGATCGCCAGCGCGGTCATGCCGAACGGGTCGGGTGTCGGCGTGACCACGGCGGAGAACGCGAAGAACACGAACACCGCCACCCGCCACCAGCTCAGCAGCCGCTTGGCGCTGGCCAGGCCGACGAAGTTGAGCATCAGCACGATCAGCGGGAACTCGAACGCCACACCGAACAGCAGGATCAGGTTCGTGACGAACGATATGTAGCGGGTCACCTCGAGGTTGGTCGCGATGTCGTCGCCGGAGATGTCGAGCAGGAACTCGAGCCCCTTGGTGGTGACGAAGAACGCCAGCACCGCGCCGGCCGCGAACAGCGGGGCCGCCAGGGCGGTGAAGACGTATGCGTACCGCCGCTCGTGGCGGTGCAGGCCGGGCGCGATGAACGCCCAGAGCTGGTAGAGCCAGATCGGCGCGGCGATGATCAGGCCCACCCAGAGGCCGATCTTGAGGTTCAGCAGGAAGACGTCGGCGACGCCGAGCTGCACGAACTTGCACTTGCCCGTCGCCGCGTCGAACGACTGCGGCAGGTCGCAGTAGGGCTTGGACAGCAGCACCCGGACCGGCTCGGCCAGCCAGATGCCGAAGCCGAAGCCGACCAGGATCGCCAGCGACGCCCGGAACAGCCGGTTGCGCAGCTCACGGATGTGCTCGATGAGCGTCATCGAGCCGTCGGCCGCGCGCGCGAAGCTGCTCGGGCCGCGCTTCTTCAACCCGAAGGCCACGGTGGTTGAGGCCCTCTCGGATCAGTTCTCGCGGACGCGCTGCACCGGGTCGGCCGGCGGGGCCACGGGCTGCTGCGGCTGCGGCTGCGGCGCGTACGGCTGCTGCTGGGCGTACTGCTGCTGGCCCTGGGCGTACGGCTGCTGCTGCACGTGCCCCTGCTGCGGCGGGAGCGGCTGGTAGCCGGACTGCGCGTCGGCCTTCTCGGCGAGATCGCGGTCGTCGTCGTGCAGGCTCTTGGTCTCGGCCTTGATGATCCGCAGCGAGCGGCCCAGCGAGCGGGCCGCGTCGGGGAGCCGCTTCGCGCCGAACAGCAGGATCAGCACGACCACGAGTACGGCGATGTGCCACGGCTTGAGGGCACCCATGGGAAGCTCCAGTCGCTCTGTGTCGGTGAGGGTGGGTCGTCGCCCATCGTACGTGTGTCGCAGCGGCTTGCCACCCCCGCGGGCCTGCTCGTGCGGGCCCGATCGGTGAAGTTTCGACCAACCCGAAGTGTCCCGTCAACCGTCCAGGTCCGCGCATTTCTGCGCGCAACCGCCCGGGAACGCGCAGCCGACGCTCACCGGGCCGATCGGCGTCGATCAGTCGCCGCGCTTGGCCTTGATCAACATGATCCGCTCCTGCGCGACCGCCGCCCGCTCCTGGAGCGACTCGGCCCGCGCCTGCAACTGCTCGGCGGCCGACCGCAGCGACTCGGCCTCGACCGCCCGGCGCTGCAACGCCAGCGCGGAACGGCGCAGCCCCGGCAGGCGGCTCACCACCGGACGGATCGCCAGGGCCAGTACGACCAGCGCGAACACCACGACCCCGAGCACGATCCACGTCACCACGGCGGTCAGCCTATCGGGTGCCGCCGACGGCTGCCGGGTCGGCGCTGCCGGCCGGGGTGGCGTACGCGTCGAGCGCGGCCACGGCCTGGGCGCGTACCTGCTCGGCCAGCTCGGCCGGGGCCACCACAGTCACCTCCGGGCCCAGCCCGAGCACGAACCGCCGGGCCCACCCGAGGTCGGTGACGCGCAGCGACACCAGCCACTGCTCGCCGTCGGCCTCGACCCGCTCGCACGGATAATATTCGGTGATCCACCGCTCGCCCCGGCCGATCCGCAGCGTGATCAGCGGCAGGTCCGCCGACGGGCGGAACACGCCGTCGCTGAGATCGTGCGGGCGGGCCTGCGGCGGCACCACCGCCTGCTCCGGCAGCTCGGTCACCGCGTCGATCCGGTCGGCCCGGAACAGGCGTACCCCCTCGGCGCGGCGGCACCACGCCTCCACGTACGCCCGGCCGCCGACCATCAGCATCCGCAGCGGGTCGATGGTGCGTTCGGTGGTCTCGTCCCGCGCCGGGGTGTAGTAGGTGATCCGCAGCGCCCGGCCGCGCTCGACGGCGGCGCGCAGCTCGCGTACCCGGGCGCTGTCGCCGGGCAGGCGGACCTCGACCGGCGCGCCGGCCAGGTCACCGGCGGCATTCTCGATCTTGGCGAGCGCCCGTTCGACCGCCTCCCGGTTGGCCACGCCGGGCGTCTCGGCGATCATCCGCAGCGCCACCACCAGGGCCAGGGCCTCGTCCGGGGTCAGCCGCAGCGGGCGGTCGATCCCGGCGTCGTAGGTGATGGTGACCCGGTCGCCGTCGAACGCCATGTCGATCAGGTCGCCGGGGCCGTAGCCGGGCAGCCCGCACACCCAGAGCAGTTCCAGGTCCTCCCGGAGCTGCTTCTCGGTCACTCCGAGGTCGTGCGCCGCCTCGGCGATCTCGATGCCGGGGCGGGCCAGCAGGTAGGGCACCAGGTTGAGCAGCCGGGCCAGCCGGTCGGCGGAGGCACGGCCCGCGCGGGACGCCGGGCGGGTCACCGGGCACCTCCGGTCACTGCCAGCTCGTCGTGCCGGGCGGCGACCTCCTTGAGCCGCTGGATGACCGCCTCCCGTACCTCCGGTGGCTCCAGGACCCGGACGTCCGGGCCGTACCCGACGATCTGGCCGGCCAGGTAGTCGGCGTCGGCGTACGGCAGCACCAGCCGGTCGCCGTCGGGGCCAGCCTGGCACTCGACGGCCCAGCGGCGCAGCCCGGCGGCGCGGCCCGGCGTGGCCAGCACCGTGGCCCGGCCGGTGCGTTCCACCGGCCCGGACCAGCGGGCCACATGGCTGATCAGGTCGACCCCGGCGGGCGGCTCGTAGGCGCCCGGCTCGCCGGTCGCCCGGACCGTGCCGACCACCCGCGACAGCCGGAAACAGCGGGTCGCCGCCCGGTCCAGGTCGTGGCCGACGACGTACCACCGGCCGCGCCAGCAGACCACGCCCCACGGTTGCACCCGGCGGCGGGTGGGCGCGTCCCGGTCCGGCACGCGGTAGTCGAAGCTGACCTCGCGCCGGTCCCGCGCGGCGGCGGTGAGCGGCGCGAACGCCGGGTCGACGGTGACCATCGGCTCCAGGCCCAGGGTCGCCTGCGGGTCGACGTCGATGCCGGCGGCGCGCAGCTTCGCCAGCCCCGACGACGCGGCGGCGGCCAGCCCGGCGTGCTGCCACAGCCGGGCGGCGATGCCCACGGCCGCGGCCTCGTCCGGTTCGAGCGGGATGTCGGGCAGCGCGTACGCGCGCGGCGCGATCCGGTAGCCCGGCTCGGCGTCGAAGACGCTCGCCGTGCCCGTCTCCAGCGGCACGCCCAGCTCACGCAGCTCGGCCTTGTCGCGCTCGAACTTGCGCTGGAACGCCTCGTGGTCCTTGGCGTCGTCCGGGTCGTGCTCGTAGCCGGGCACGGTCGCGGCGATCTGCGCGGCGGTCAGGAAGCGTCGCGTCGACAGCAGGCAGATCACCAGGTTGACCAGGCGTTCGGTACGGGTCCGGGACACGCCCAAACGCTAGCAGCCCGCGCGTCGGGCGCGGGCACCCGCGCGGCGCGGCGCGGGGGTCTTCCCACCCGGCGGCGGGCATCGACCGGTCATAGGGTGATCGCATGGCGGAACCGGAGGTCAAGACCGAGAGCGTCGGCACTGTCGTGGTGGCCGGCGCGGCGAACCTCGCCATCGCGGTCGCCAAGCTGGTAGCGGGCCTGATCTCGGGCTCCGCGGCGATGCTCTCCGAGGCCGCCCACTCGCTCGCCGACACCACCACCGAGGTGCTGCTCTACCTGGCGCTGCGCCGCGGCGCGCGGCCCGCCGACACCCGGCACCCCTTCGGGTACGGCAAGGAGAGCTACGTCTGGGCGTTCCTCGCCGCGCTGTTCACCTTCGTGGCCGGTGCGGGCTTCGCCGTCACGCACGGCGTCACCACCATCCTGGTGCACGAGCACAGCGGCGAATACCTCGTCGCGTACGTGGTGCTGGCGGTCTCCTTCGCGATCGAGTCGGTGTCGCTGGCCCGGGCGGTCCGGCAGGTGCGCGGCGAGTCACGCCGCTGGGGCACCACCCCGCGCCGCTATCTGCGCCTGACCGCCGACACCACCGTCAAGGCCGTCTTCCTGGAGGACAGCGCCGCGCTGATCGGCCTGCTGATCGCCGCCGGCGGGCTCACCCTGTCGCACCTGACCGGTGACGAGCTGTACGACGGCGTCGCCTCGATCCTCATCGGCGTACTGCTGCTGGTGGTCGCCGTCGTGCTGGCGCGCAGCAACATCTCGCTGCTGGTCGGCCGCTCCGTCTCCGACCGGCTGCACCGGCGCATCGAGCGGGAGCTGACGGACGTGCCGACGGTGGACCACGTCGACACCCTGATGACCATGTTCCTCGGTCCCGACGACATCCTCGTCGCCGCCAAGGTCGACTTCCGTGACGACGCCACCGGCGCCGACATCGAGGCCGCCGCCGACGAGGCCGAACGCCGGCTCACCGGGCACTTCCCGGAGATCGCGTACGTCTTCCTCGACCCCACCCGGTCCGGTCCGGTTCGGCCGGCCGGACCGCCCGCACCACCCAGGACGAGGCGGGCCGCCCGGTCGACGACCGGAACCCCTGACCCGCCCGGGGGCCGTCCCGGCGGCGGCCGATACGGTGCACCGCATGGTGCGATGGCGGTCCGGCACGGTCACGGCGGTACGGCGACGGTGGGCCGGCGCTGTCGAACTCGACGTCGACCTGCCCGACGGCGCCCGGATGCGCGCCCTGGCCTACCCGGCCCTGGTCGGCGAGCCCGAACCCGGCGACCGGGTGCTGCTCAACGCCGGCGCGCTGCTGATGGGCCTCGGCACCGGCGGCTACGCGCTGGTCGTGGCGCTGCCCGACCGGCTGCCGCCGGACCCGCCGCAGGCCGGTGACAGCCGCGACGCCGGGCACCTGGTCAAGGCCCGCTACACGCCGCTGCAACCGATCCTCCTCGGCGTGGACGAGGAGGCGTCGCCGCACCACGACCGGCTGGCCGCGGCGGACTCGGTCGACGGCATGCCGGTGGTCACCGCCGATCTGCACTCCGCGCTGCCGGCGATCCTGGCCGGTGTACACGCCGACGCGCCCGACGCCCGGGTGGCGTACGTGCTGACCGACGGTGGCGCGCTGCCGGCCTGGTTCTCCCGCACCCTGGCCGGGCTGTCCGGGCACCTCGCCGGCACGGTCAGCGTGGGCCAGGCGTTCGGCGGTGACCTGGAGGCGAGCACACTGCACAGCGGCCTGCTCGCCGCCCGGCACGTGCTCGACGCCGACCTGACGATCGTCGCCCAGGGGCCGGGCAACCTCGGCACCGGCACCCGCTGGGGCTTCTCCGGCGTCGCGGTCGGCGAAGCCGTGAACGCGGTCGCCACGCTGGGCGGGCGCCCGGTCGGCTCGCTGCGCATCTCCGACGCCGACGCCCGCCCCCGGCACCGTGGCGTCTCCCACCACAGCCTGACCGCGTACGGCCGGGTCGCGCTGGCCCCCGCGGAGCTGGTCGTGCCGGACGGCCTCGCCCCCGGCCTGGCCGCGGAGGTCGCCGCGGCGCTGACGCCGCTGGCCGACCGGCACCGCATCGTCACGGTGCCTGCCGACGGCCTCGACGCGGCGCTGCGGGCCACCCCGGGCGGCCTGTCCACGATGGGCCGGGGCCTGGACGCCGACCACGCCTACTTCCTGGCCGCCGCCGCCGCCGGCCGGCACGCGGCCCGCCTGCTCGGCTGAGCCGCGCCGCCGTCAGATCGCCAGGTAACCGTTCGCGACGAGGTGGTCGGCGGCTCGCGCGTACGCCTCGGGATCCCGCGGCGTCCAGGTGCCCAGACCGTCGACGTAGCGGTTGAACATGCAGAACGCGGCGGCGATCAGCACCGTGTCGTGGATCTCCAGGTCGGTGGCGCCCTCCGCGCGGGCCGCCTCGACCAGTTCGGTGGTGACCTCCCGGCCGCTGCGGCGCACCGCGGCGGCGATGTGCAGCAGTGCCCGCAGCCTGGCGTCGACCGGGGCCGTGCCGACGTCCGCGCGCACCTGGTCGACCAACGGCATCCCGGCGGGCAGCTGTGCGGCGGCGAACGCCGCGTGCGACGAGCAGCAGAAGTCGCAGTCGTTGAGGCCGGAGACGTACGCCGCGATCAGCTCCCGCTCGCCCGGCGTCAGCGTGGGATGCGGCGCGCGCAGCAGCACCTCCGCCAGCTCGCCCAGCGGCTTCGCCGTATCCGGCCGGAACCGCAACGGCCCTCGGATGCCCGGATGTGCCTTCTCGTCCAGCCCGAGATCGATGTGTGCGATGACGTCACGCTCCCTGTCCGTGCCGGCGGTGCCGGCGGCCTCGCCGTCCAGAGTGCCGTCACCGCCGGCGCCGGAGAAGACGCCGGAGACAGGTCAGCATGATGGAAGAACCAGGGCCCTGCCCGGCCTCCCCATACTTGCCGGGTACTCGACTCCGGCCCCACCACTCCCCACTGACAGGCGTCGTTCCCGGCTGCCCGGGGAACGCGTGCGGCCGCCGTTTAGGAGGCCCCTCATGGCACTGCGACAGTTCCCGGACGCGACCCCCGACGCCGGGATCTCCCCCCATCGCCCCCGGCACCGGCTCCGACTCGCCCTGGTCAGCGCGGCAGCCGGCGTGCTGCTGGCCGTCCTGTGGTCGTTCGAGCTGGTCGACAAGGTCATCGGCGACAACGTCGCGAACACCGTGCTGGGCCACGACGCCAAGGAGACCGCCATCACCGGCACCGTCGCCGGATTGCTCTTCGCCTTCGTCTCCGGCTTCGCCGGGACCTTCACCGCCTGCAACATCGCCGTCGCGGCCTCGGTCGGGCCGATGAGCCAGGTCTCCGGCGCCGACCCGGCCGGTGGCACCCGGCCGGCGCTGCGTGCCCTGCTGCGCCCGGTCGGCTGGCTGACCCTCGGCATGGTCGCCGTCTCGGCGAGCTACGGCGTCGTCGGCGTGCTGGCCGGCGACCGGCTGCCCCAGCTGTCCACCGACGTGGTCGGCGGCGTCCCGGTACGCCTCATCCAGTCGTCGGTCGTCTTCGGCGTCATCGGACTCGCCCTGACCTACCTCGGACTCGCCGCGCTCAAGCTGGTGCCGGACGTCTTCGCGCACCGGCCCGTCGCCCGGGTGGTGACGATCGGCGCGCTCGTCGGCGGTTTCCTCGTCGGCCGGCCCTACCCGATGTTCAACAAGCTGTTCCACTGGGCCGTCGACACCGGCAACCCGCTCTACGGAGCGCTGGCGTTCACGCTCCAGTCGCTGGGCAACATCGTGCTCGTCACCGTCGTCTTCGCGGTCGCCGTGGCGATCAGCCGGGGACGCTTCCTCGCATGGATGGCCGACCCCCGCCGCGCCGCCGTGGTCACCGGAGCGCTGCTCGTCGCGCTCGGCGTCTTCACAGTCGTCTACTGGGACGTGCGGGTGCCTGCGCTGTTCGGCTTCGGCTGGTTCCCCCGGATGCCGTACAACTGACCGGCCCGGAACTCAGCCGAGGAACAGGATCAGCCCGAGCCAGGCGCCCACGATCAGCACCAGCGCCGCCGCCAGCACCCAGGTCGGCACCATGTAGTCGCCGCGCCTGTTGCGCTCGATCTCGGCGCGGATCTTCTCCCGCCGGCGGTCGATCCAGTTGAGCTTCTCGGTGCCGTCACGGTCCGAGGACGTCTCGCGGCCGGACCCACCGGCGGATTCGGAAGTGTTCATCGCGACGCCAGCGTACCTGTGGACGGGCGGCCGGTGCCGGGCACCGGCCGCCCGCACGATCACATGCTGGCGATCAGCCGCTCCACCCGCTCGTCGTAGGCCCGGAACGGGTCCTTGCACAGCACCGTGCGCTGCGCCTGGTCGTTCAGCTTCAGGTGCACCCAGTCCACGGTGAAGTCGCGCCGCTTCTCCTGGGCGTGGCGGATGAACTCGCCGCGCAGCCGCGCCCGGGTCGTCTGCGGCGGCGTCTCCTTCGCCTCGAAGATCTCCGGGTCGGTGGCCACCCGGTCCACCTCACGACGGCGCTCCAGCAGCCCGTACAGGCCGCGCCCGCGCCGCAGGTCGTGGTAGGCCAGGTCCATCTGCGCCACCCGCGGGTGCGACAGCGGCAGGTCGTGCTTGCGCTGGTAACGCTCGATCAGCTTCAGCTTGGTGACCCAGTCGATCTCGCGGGCCACCGGGTCCAGGTCGCCGGTCTCGACCGCGCGCAGCACCCGGCCCCACAGGTCGACCACCCGCTTCGCGGTCTGGTCGCCGCCCCGGCGCTCCACGAACTCCGTCGCCTTGGCCAGGTATTCCTGCTGGATCTCCAGCGCCGAGACCTCCTTGCCGGAGGCCAGCCGCACCTTGCGCCGGCCGGTGATGTCGTGCGACACCTCGCGGATGGCCCGGATCGGGTTCTCCAGCGTCAGGTCCCGCATCACCACGCCGGCCTCGATCATCCGCAGCACGATGTCGGCGGTGCCGACCTTCAGCAGCGTGGTGACCTCGTTCATGTTCGAGTCACCGACGATCACGTGCAGCCGGCGGTAGCGCTCGGCGTCCGCGTGCGGCTCGTCGCGGGTGTTGATGATCGGCCGGCTGCGGGTGGTCGCCGACGAGACACCCTCCCAGATGTGCTCGGCCCGCTGGGACAGGCAGTAGACAGCGCCGCGCGGCGTCTGCAGCACCTTGCCCGCGCCGCAGATCAACTGCCGGGTGACCAGGAACGGGATGAGCACGTCGGCGAGCCGGCCGAACTCGCCGTGCCGGGACACCAGATAGTTCTCGTGGCAGCCGTACGAGTTGCCGGCCGAGTCGGTGTTGTTCTTGAACAGGTAGATCTCGCCCGCGATGCCCTCGTCGTGCAGCCGCTTCTCCGCGTCGACGAGCAGGCCCTCCAGGATCCGCTCACCGGCCCGGTCGTGTGCCACCAGGTCGGTCACCGAGTCGCACTCCGGAGTCGCGTACTCCGGGTGCGAACCGACGTCGAGATAGAGGCGGGCGCCGTTGCGCAGGAACACGTTGCTCGACCGGCCCCACGACACCACCCGCCGGAACAGGTACCGCGCGACCTCGTCGGGGGACAGTCGGCGTTGCCCGCGATAGGTGCAGGTGACGCCGTACTCGGTTTCGAGGCCGAAGATTCGCCGCTCCATGATGAGACATTAGCCGCCCGGAGCCTCCGATGGGCAGCGCCGACGCTCGCCGCTTGCGATCTCCCCCGCGCAGATCGGCGAGGTGGCGGCATCCGTACGCGAAAAACCCCGCCACCTCGGCGAGGTGGCGGGGTCCGCGACGGTCGTCACTCGGCGGGCTTGTCCTCCGCGTTGCCCTCCAGATCGGCCGAACCCGCCGACGTGGTCGGCTTCTTCGCCTCCTCCGTCGGCACGGTCGGCGTCTTCGCCCGGCCCGGCGCGGGCGCGGTGTCGGCCTCGGCGTCGCCCTCCAGCAGCGCGGTGAGCGCCGCGCCGGTCACCCGCCGGAACGTACGCCCCACCCGGCGCCGGTCCAGGACCGCCACCTCCAGCTGGTTCGCGGCGATCGTGCGGGCCGCCCCGCCCTCGCCGCCGACGCTGCTCAGCGCCTTCATGGCGGCGCGGACCGCCTCCGACAGCGACATCTCCGGCCGGTGCTCGTTCTTCAGCACCCCGCTGATCGCCTCGGCCTGACCGCCCATCGCCATCCGGCCCGGCTCGTCGTTCACCGAGCCGTCGTAGGTCACCCGGTAGAGGGAGTCGTCCTCGGCGGTGGCGCCCACCTCGGCCACACAGATCTCCACCTCGAACGGCTTCGACTGCTCCGTGAAGATCGCGCCCAGCGTCTGCGCGTACGCGTTGGCGAGCGCCAGGCCGGTCACGTCCCGGCGGTCGTAGCTGAGCCCGTTGAGGTCGGCCATCCGCACGCCCGCGCGGCGCAGGTTCTCGAACTCGTTGTACCGGCCGACAGCGGCGAAGCCGATCCGGTCGTAGATCTCGCTGACCTTGTGCAGCGTGCTGGACAGGTTCTCGGCGACGAAGAGCACCCCGCCCTCGTAGCTCAGGACCACCGCGCTGCGGCCCCGGGCGATGCCCTTGCGGGCCAGCTCGGAGCGGTCGCGCATGATCTGCTCGGGCGAGGCGTAGAACTGCATGGCCACGGCGGCGGTTCTCCTTCTGCGGGACTGCTGACTCGGTGGACGGTGGGAGCGGCCTCAGCCGCCGGGGTTCTCCATCCGGCCGGACACCACGCTCTCCGCGATCGCCGCCGTCTCGGCGTCGGTGAGCCGGTGGGTGCCCTCGGCGGTCGCGGTCATCACGACCGGGTAGATCCGCCGGGTCAGGTCGGGGCCGCCGGTGGCGGTGTCGTCGTCCGCCGCGTCGTAGAGCGCCTCGACCGCCAGCCGCGTCGCGTCCTCGACCGACAGGCCGGCCCGGAACCGCTTCTTCAGCGCGGACTTGGCGAACAGCGAACCGGAGCCGATGGCGTCGTAACCGGTCTCCTCGTACGGGCCGCCGGTCACGTCGAAGCTGAAGATCCGCCCGGCCCGCTGCGGGTCGCTCGCGGCCAGGTCGAAGCCGGCGAACAGCGGGATCACGGCGAGGCCCTGCATGGCCGCGCCCAGGTTGCCGCGGATCATCGACGCCAGCCGGTTGGCCTTGCCGTCGAGCGAGAGCATCGCGCCCTCGATCTTCTCGTAGTGCTCCAGCTCCACCTGGAACAGTCGCATCAGCTCGATGCCGATGCCGGCGGTGCCCGCGATGCCGACGAGCGAGTACGCGTCGGCCGGGTGCACCTTCTCGATGTCGCGCTGGGCGATCAGGTTGCCCATCGTGGCGCGCCGGTCGCCGGCCATGACCACACCGCCGGCGGCCGAGATGGCCACGATGGTGGTCGCGTGCGGCGCCATGTCGGCGGCCATGCCGGGCGGCAGCGGCCGACGGCCGGGCAGCATCTCGGGGGCCACCTTGCTCAGGAACGCTGTGAAGGAGGACGTCCCCGCGTTGGTGAACACATCTGGAAGACGCCCGGATGGATCAAAACCCGCTGCCACGTGGTTCCTCTCAGGTACGTGATCGCCCTGGCCAGGACGTCGGAGTCATCCTTGAACTGACCAAGACCACCGTTGCAGTTGAAGCAGAGTATCCCGCGCACCCATCCGGTGCGATGATCGTGGTCCAGATGTTCCGGATCGGGGCGCCGGCAGATCGCGCAGACGCCGCCCTGCTCGGCCAGGAGCTCCTGGAACTCCTTCTCCCCGACCCCGTACCGACGACGCAGGTGGTACTCGCGATTGCCACCGTAGAGCCGCTGCTTGCTCTCGTTACCACGCGCGATGTGGCACGGCTTGCAGTAGCTGTGCCGACCGCTGGCGTTGGTCGTTCGGGGGAAATCGTCTACGGGCTTGATCTGCTCGCAGTCGGGGCACCACTTGAGGCCGTCCGCTACCGGCACGGCAGCCCTTCGCTGCGGCGCGATGCCACGTTTCCGGCGACTCGCCTCTGAGCGAGCAGCGGCACACGTCTTGCAGTAGAACGCCAGACCGTCTGGACGACGCCGATTACGGTGGAACGCCGACGCGGGAAGCGAGCGGCGACACTGGGGGCAAAGCTTGTCCGACGCCTCCGGCAAATCGGACATAAGCCTCATTGACCCCCCTTCTGCACATATCCTCTCACGAATTCCTCGGCGTTCTCCTCCAGGACGGAGTCGATCTCGTCGAGCAGGTCGTCCACGTCCTCGGTGATCTCGGCGTGCCGCTCGGCCACCTCGGGGTTGGCCTCCGCGGTGACCTCCTCGACCTCCTCGCGGGACTTGCCGGACTGGGTCTGCCCACCCTCTTGCGTCGCCATGGTGGTGCCTCCTCCACGATCGCCTGCGATCAACTTACCTCGCGGGAGCGACGAAAGGCCCGTCGCGTGCCCGTTTCCGGCACCCGGCGGGCCTTCCGGCATCGGGGTCACCCGCCGGTGAGCGTCTCCAGCAGATCCTTCGCGCTCTCGCAGCGGTCGAACAGCTCGCCGACGTGCGCGCGGGTGCCCCGCTCGGGCTCCATCATCGGCACCCGGACCAGCGACTCCCGGCCCACGTCGAAGATGACCGAGTCCCAGCTCGCGGCGACCACCTCGGAGGCGTACCGGTCCAGGCAGCGGCCCCGGAAGTAGGCCCGGGTGTCCTCCGGCGGCTCGGTCATCGCGGTGCGCGTCTGCTCGTCGGTGAGCAGCGTCTTCATCGAGCCGCGCTGCACCAGACGGTGGTAGAGGCCCTTCTCCGGCCGCACGTCGGAGTACTGGAGGTCGACCAGTTGCAGCTTGTGCGAGCCCCAGGCGAGCTTCTCCCGCTCCCGGTAGCCCTCCAGCAGCCGCAGCTTGGCCACCCAGTCCAGCTCGTCGGCGCACTCGAACGCGTCCCGGCCGAGCCGGTCCAGCACGCTCTCCCAGCGGCGCAGCACGTCGGCGGTCTGCGCGTCCACGTCCTTGCCGTGGCGGTCGTCCACGAAGGAGCTCACCCGCTCCAGGTACGCCCACTGCACGTCCAGCGCGGTGAGCCTGCGGCCGTCGCGCATCCGCATCAGGTGCTTGAGCGACGGGTCGTGGCTGACCGCGCGCAGCTCGGCCACCGGGTCGGCGATGCCCAGGTCCGCGCCGAGCGCCTTCTCCTCGATCATGGCGAGGATCAGCGAGGTGGTGCCGACCTTGAGGAACGTGGAGATCTCGGAGAGGTTGGCGTCGCCGATGATGACGTGCAGCCGGCGGTACTTGTCGGCGTCGGCGTGCGGCTCGTCGCGGGTGTTGATGATGGGCCGCTTGAGCGTCGTCTCCAGTCCCACCTCGACCTCGAAGAAGTCGGCCCGCTGGGAGATCTGGAAACCGCTCTGGCCGCCGTCCTGGCCGATGCCGACCCGCCCGGCGCCGCAGACGATCTGCCGGGTGACGAAGAACGGCGTCAGGTACGCCACGATGTCGGCGAACGGCGTCTGCCGGCGCATCAGGTAGTTCTCGTGCGCGCCGTAGCTCGCGCCCTTGTTGTCGGTGTTGTTCTTGTACAGGTGGATCGGGTGGGTGCCCGGGATGGTCGCGGCGCGGCGGGACGCCTCGGCCATCACCCGCTCCCCCGCCTTGTCCCACCGCACCACGTCAAGGGGGTTTGTGACCTCGGGTGTGGAGTACTCCGGGTGCGCGTGGTCGACGTAGAGGCGGGCGCCGTTGGTGAGTATGACGTTGGCGAGCCCGAGATCCTCGTCCGCGAGCGCCTCGGCCGGGTCGTACGCGGCGCCGGAGTAGGTGAACCCCCGGGCGTCGCGCAGTGGCGACTCCTCCTCGTAGTCCCAGCGGGCCCGGCCGCCCCGGTTGAGTTCCGGCCGCGCCCCGTAGGCGTTGACCACCTGGGAGGAGGTGACCATCGGGTTGGCTCCGGCCTGACCGGGCACGGAGATGCCGTACTCGACCTCGGTGCCCATGATCCGTCTAACGCTCATCGACCTGCCCGCTCCGCTCGCCGTCCCGGTCCCCGTCACGTCGAGCGTAGTCGGCGTGACGCGCCGAGGGGGCGTGGCGGCAGCGCCGGGTCCGGTGTGGCGGCTTCCCCGGGTACGCGCGAAGGCCCGTGGCGCGTACGCCACGGGCCTTCGTCGAGGGGGTCGGACTACAGGTACTGGCCGGTGTTGCTGGCGGTCTCGATGGACCGTCCGGCCTCGGCGCCCTTGCCGCCGGAGACGAGCGTGCGGATGTAGACGATCCGCTCGCCCTTCTTGCCGGAGATGCGGGCCCAGTCGTCGGGGTTGGTGGTGTTGGGCAGGTCCTCGTTCTCGCGGAACTCGTCGACGCAGGCGTCGAGCAGGTGCTGCAGGCGCAGACCCTTGCGGCCGGAGGTGAGGAACTCCTTGATGGCCATCTTCTTGCCCCGGTCGACGATGTTCTGGATCATCGCGCCGGAGTTGAAGTCCTTGAAGTAGAGGACTTCCTTGTCACCGTTGGCGTAGGTGACCTCGAGGAACCGGTTCTCCTCGGTCTCGGAGTACATCCGCAGGACCACCGCGTCGATCATCGCCGCGACCGTGGCCTGGGCGTCGCCGCCGTGTTCGGCCAGGTCGTCGGCGTGCAGCGGCAGGCCGGCGAGGATGTACTTGGAGAAGATGTCCTTCGCCGCCTCGGCGTCCGGCCGCTCGATCTTGATCTTCACGTCGAGCCGGCCGGGGCGCAGGATCGCCGGGTCGATCATGTCTTCCCGGTTGGAGGCGCCGATGACGATGACGTTCTCCAGGCCCTCCACGCCGTCGATCTCGCTGAGCAGCTGCGGGACGATGGTGTTCTCCACGTCGGAGGAGACGCCGGAGCCGCGGGTGCGGAACACCGAGTCCATCTCGTCGAAGAACACGATCACCGGAGTGCCCTCACCGGCCTTCTCCCGCGCCCGCTGGAAGATCAGCCGGATGTGCCGCTCGGTCTCGCCGACGTACTTGTTGAGCAGCTCGGGGCCCTTGATGTTGAGGAAGAAGCTGGTGTGCCGATCCTTCCCCTCCCGCTCGGCGATCTTCTTGGCCAGCGAGTTCGCCACCGCCTTGGCGATGAGCGTCTTGCCGCAGCCGGGCGGGCCGTAGAGCAGGATGCCCTTCGGCGGCCGGAGCTGATGCTCGCGGAACAGGTCGGAGTGCAGGAAGGGCAGTTCCACCGCGTCGCGGATCTGCTCGATCTGCGCCTGGAGGCCACCGATGTCCTCGTAGTCGACGTCGGGCACCTCCTCCAGGACCAGCTCCTCGACCTCGCTCTTCGGGATCCGCTCGTACGCGTACGCCGAGCGGGGCTCGATCATGAGCGAGTCGCCGGCCCGGATCGCGCTGCCGATCAGGGTCTCGGCGAGGTGCACGATGCGCTCCTCGTCGGAGTGCGAGACCACGAGTGCCCGGTCACCCGGAGCGCCCTCGGGGCCCGCCAGGATCTCCTTGAGCATCACCACCTCGCCGACCCGCTCGTAGCCGAACGCGTCGACGATGTTGAGCGCGTCGTTGAGCAGGACCTCCTGGCCCCGGCGCAGCTCGTCGACCTCCAGCGAGGGCGAGACGGCGACGCGGAGCTTGCGCCCGCCGGTGAACACGTCCACCGTGCCGTCGTCGTGCTTGGCCAGGAAGACGCCGTAGCCACTCGGCGGCTGGGCGAGCCGGTCGATCTCCTCCTTGAGCGTCACGATCTGCGCGCGAGCCTCCTTGAGGGTGCTCACGAGCCGCTCGTTGTTCTCGGTCAGCCGCGCCAACTGTGCCTGGGTGGCCGCCAGCCGCTCTTCGAGCTGCCGGACGTGTAGAGGGCTTTCGGTCAACTTGCGCCGCACCAGAGCGAGTTCCTCTTGCAGGAACGCGACCTGCGTGGAGAGATCGTGGGCTTCCTTTTCCCACCGTGCGGCGCGCGAGTCCGCGTCGTCGCTGCGTGCCACGTCCCACCTCCCCGGGGGGCTTGAACGTTCTGACCTAACACTAGCCGCTATGAGCCCGATTCGGTCCACAGCAACGCGCTCGTCACCGAAGCTTGATCGCGAAGGGCTGGTCGCGGGGCGGGTACGGGCGTTCGGGTACCGTCGGAGCGTGGGACGGGAGAACATGGGGGGTGCTTCGTGACCGACGTCGCGACCGACCAGTTGCAGGTCTGGGTGGATCAGGATCTCTGCACCGGTGACGGGCTCTGCGTGCAGTACGCGCCGGAGGTCTTCGAGTTCGACGTCGACGGCCTGGCGTACGTCAAGGGCCCCGACGGCGAGCTGCGGCAGGCCCCCGGCGCCCGGGTGGACGTGCCGGAGCACCTGCGCCTCGAGGTGATCGACTCCGCGAAGGAGTGCCCGGGCGAGTGCATCCACGTGGTGCGCGGCAGCGACGGCGTCGAGGTGGCCGGCCCGGAGGCCGAGGACTGAGGCGGAGACGGACACGACGGGCCGGGGACGTGTGGTCCCCGGCCCGTCGTGCGTCCGCCTCAGAGCAGGGGCCGGCCGACCACCGAGGCGACCAGCCGGGCGAACTCCTCCAGCCGGGCGATCTGCCCGGCCCCGCCGTCGTCGAGGGTCTTGCCGAATCGCAGCGCGTCGTGCCGGGGCGCGCCGATCGCCTCGTCGCTGGGCGGTGCCTCGTCCAGTGAGCTGAGCAGCAGGTACACGTCGATGCTGTCGACCCGTACGGTGCCGTTGTCGGCGCGCATGAGCCGCCGCCGGCAGCCGACCTCGGTGACGGTGGACAGCGGCACCACCCGCAGCGACGAGGTCATCGCGCCGGGCGGCCCCTCCCCCGGCGGCACGTCCTCGCCGTGCCAGAGCACCAGCCGGCTGCCGTCGCAGACGACGACCTCCTGCCACACGCCGTTCACCTCGTTGACGAAGCGCTCCAGCGTGAAACCGAGCACTGAGGCGCCGCGCAGCACGCCGTCGAGCGCCTCCAGCGCGATGTCCGGGTCGCGCAGGTACGCCCGCGCGGCCGACTCCAGGTCGGTGTAGGGCGACCAGTCCGGGAAGACGGCGGGCAGGTCGCCGTTGCCGTAGCCGGGGTTGCTCACGCCGCCTCCCGCCGACCCGCGCCGCGGCGCCGCCGTCGGTTCCGGTCACCGGCACGGGCGCGCCGCCCGACGCGCGCCCCGATCCGCTCGCTCATGCCACCGTCTCCACCCGCTCAGGTGTCGTCCCCACCGGCACACATGATCCGCCCGTGCGCGCGCGGGCGCGCGGCGGGGGTCAGGACTGCTCCGGCTCCTCCGCCGCGCGGGCCGCGGCGGCGGCGCGCAGGGCGTCGCGGCGCTGCGCGTACGCCTCGGCGCCCTTGCTGGGCTTGCGCCGCCGCGGCGGCGCGGTGACCCCGGGGGCGAGCTTGCGCGCGGAGACCAGGAACGCGGTGTGGGCGATCATCCGGTGGTCCGGTCGGACGGCGAGCCCCTCGGCGTGCCAGTCGCGCACGAGCGACTCCCAGGCGCGCGGCTCGGTCCAGCCGCCGCGCTCGCGCAGCGCCTCGACCAGCTCGGACAGCTGCGGGGTGGTGGCCACGTAGCCGATCAGCACGCCGCCGGGCACGAGTGCCCGCTCGACCATGTCGAGCATCTCCCACGGGGTGAGCATGTCGAGGATGATCCGGTCGAATCCGGTCTCGGCGCAGTCGGCGACGTCGCCGACGTGCAGGTTCCAGGCCGGGTGCGGGCCGTTGAAGAACGCCTCGACGTTGCGGCGGGCGATCTGGGCGAAGTCGTCGCGCAGCTCGAACGAGTGCAGCTCACCCTCGGTGCCGACGGCCCGCAGCAGCGAGCAGGACAGCGCGCCGGATCCGGCGCCGGCCTCCAGTACCTTGGCGCCGGGGAAGACGTCGCCCATGGCGACGATCTGCGCCGAGTCCTTCGGGTAGATCACCTGGGCGCCGCGCGGCATGGACAGCACGTAGTCCGACAGCAGCGGCCGCAGCGCCAGGAACGCGGTGCCGCCGCCGGCGGTGGTGACCACGCTGCCGTCGGGCAGGCCGATCAGGGTGTCGTGCTTGAGGATCCCGCGATGGGTGTGGAACTCCTTGCCCGGCTCCAGCGTCACGGTGTGCATCCGGCCCTTCGGGTCGGTCAGCTGGACCCGGTCGCCCGGCCGGAACGGCCCGCGGTGGACCGGGGGCAACGCCGGGACGGTGGAGATCTCTGCGGTCACGTGTTCGTCTTCCGTTCGGGTTCCAGGAGCTGGGCGAGATCCGCGATGTGCAGCACGCCGACCACATCTTCGCCTGCCGTCACGACGTACTGCGCGCCCGGGTGGGTACGCACGGTCTCCAGCACCCGCTCGCCGTCCGCCCCGAGCGGCAGGGCCGGCACGGCGGACAGGTCGCGGGCCACCTCGTCCACCGCGACCCACGGCCTCCGTTCCGGGGGTACGGCGGCGACGCGGGCCGGGTCGACCAGGGCGACCGTACGGCCGGCCGAGTCGACCACGCCGAGCGCCGCCTCGGGGGTGCCCGCCTCGTCGCGGCGGCGCTGGGCCTCGGCCAGCGGCGTGCCGGCGGGCACCGGCAGTACCGCGCGGGCCAGCCGGGCCAGGTCGACCAGGTGCAGCCGGCGGCCGATGCGCGCCATCCGGATCGACTGGCCGGCGCCGCGCCACAGCGTCAGCGCGACGAGCAGCAGCAGCGGCAGGGCCAGCGGGGCCAGCGCCCGGCGCATGGTGAGCACCACGACCAGCGCCAGCGTACCCAGCGCGACGGCCCGGCCCACCCAGCCGGCCACCTCGGTGCCGCGGTGCCGGTCGCGGGTGAGCGCCCACACGGCGGCGCGCAGCGCCCGGCCGCCGTCCAGCGGCAGGCCGGGCAGGCTGTTGAAGATCGCCACCACCACGTTGCTGACCGCGAGCTGGAAGGCGAGCTGGTGGCCGAGCGTGCCGGCGGGCAGGGCGAGGGTGGCGGCGACCGCGCCGGCGCCGAGCACTGCGGAGACGGCCGGACCGGCCAGGGAGATCAGCAGCTCGACCCGGGGGCTGGGGGCGTCGCGGTCCATCTCGGTGTAGCCGCCGAGCAGTTCCAGCGTGATCCCCCGCACACCGATGCCGTACCGGCGGGCGGTCAGCGCGTGGCCCAGCTCGTGCAGCAGCACGGAGCCGAGCAGGGAGATCACGAAGCCGAGGCCGACCAGGTAGCCGCCGAGCGGGCCGAGGTCGAGCTGGCGGCGGGCCAGCGCCGCGTACAGCACCGTGACCACGACGGTGAGCAGCAGCATCGAGGCGTCGACGCGCAGCGGCACCCCGAGGACCCGGCCGAGGCTGAGCCCCGGCCGGCGGGGTCCTCGGCTCCGCTGCTGCACCGGCCCGATGCTACGTGAGCTGAGCTTCGGCGAGCCCCGCAGCCGGGGACGACCCAGGGCGCCGCGATCCCGATCATGCTTCGGTGCGGCGACGCCGGCCCTGTCACACGCGTGCCCTAACCTTCCGGTCATGACGGCGGAACCGATGATCGACAGTCACGGCGACCAGACGGCGGCACCGGCGCCGGTCACCGTGCGGGCCTCGTTGTCGCCGTCGCGGGCGGCAGATTTCAAGACCTGCCCGTTGCTCTACCGGTTCCGCAGCATCGACCGGCTGCCCGAGCGGCCGACCGTCGAGCAGGCCCGGGGCACGCTCGTGCACGCCGTGCTGGAGCGGCTGTTCGACCTGCCGGCCGCCGCGCGCACCCCGGAGTCGGCGGGTGACCTGGTCGCCCCGCAGTGGGACCGGCTGGTCACCGAGGAGCCGGAGCTGGCGACGCTGTTCGCCGACGGCGACGCCGTCGGGCCGCAGGAGTTCCTCCGGTCGGCGACGGCGCTGCTGGACGGCTACTTCGCGGTGGAGGACCCGCGCCGGCTGGAGCCGGCCGAGCGCGAGGCGCTGATCTCCGCGGTGGTGGACGACGAACTTCTCATCCGGGGCTACCTCGACCGGCTCGACGTCGCGCCGGACGGCGCGCTGCGGGTGGTCGACTACAAGACCGGCGGGGCGCCGCGCGAGGCGTTCGAGGCGCGCGCGCTGTTCCAGCTCAAGTTCTACGCCCTGGTGCTGTGGCGCACCCGGGGCGTGGTGCCGCGCGTGCTGCGCCTGCTCTACCTCAAGGACGCCGAGGTCTGCGACTACGCGCCGGACGCCGACGAGCTGGTGCGTTTCGAGCGCACCGTGGTGGCGCTGTGGCGGGCGATCGAGCAGGCCACCGCCCGGCAGGACTTCCGTCCCCGGCCGAGCCGCCTGTGCGACTGGTGCAACCACCAGGCGCTGTGCCCGAGCTACGGCGGGACGCCGCCGCCGTTCCCGGTGGCCGCCGCCGCGCCCGACCCGCTCGTGGACGCCCGCTCCCGCCCGGTGGCGCCCGGCGCCGACGAGTGACCTCCGCTCCCGCCGGAGGGTGCCCGGGCTGACGCCTGGCCGGAGGGTGCCCGGATCGACACTCGATCCCGCGCACGCCGGTGATGCCCAGCCGTACCCGCCGTCAATCCACCCGTTCGGACCGTAACCGCACACAAGAGCGCCCGCGGTCCCGTGCGGACCGGCGCGCGGAGCGCCCGCGATCCCGCACGCGGCTCGGGCGCGGGGAGCGCGTCCGAGCCCGATGCGGGACCGGCGCGCAGAGCGCCGTGGGAGTGGACCGACGACACCGAGATGGCCTGTTCGGTGGTGGCCGGGCTGGCCGGCGGGGGACGGATCGACCGGGACCGGCTGGCGTTGGCGTTCGCGCGGCGCTGCGGCCCACACCCGGGGGTACGGGCCGGGCGCGGTGACGGTGCTGCGGCTGATCCGTACCGGCACGCCGTGGCCGGTGGCTGCCGCGTCCGCATTCGACGGGCAGGGCTCCTGCGGCTGGGTCGCCGCCACGCTGCCGCACGACTGTCCGGCCGCGATCCGTGTCGGGGTGGAGGCGGGCGGCCACGTGGACACCACAGCCGCCATCGCGGGCAGGACCGTTGCCGCGTACACCGGTTTGAGCGGGCGCGACCGCCCACTTCCCGCCGTCTGGGGGCATGCGCGCCACCTCGGGGAGGTGGCGGGATCGAGCGGTGCGTGATGCCGCAACCTCCCCGACCAGGTGTGGATCACGATCGGTGGCGACCGGGCACCCGGACCACTTCACCGAAGTGGCGAGGTTGACGGGGCGGGATGCACCCAGGTCAGGGAGGTGGCGGGTCGACGGGGTGGGGCGCAGCCACATCGGGGAGGTGGCGGGGTCAACGGGGGTGGGACGCAGCCACATCGGGGAGGTGGCGGGGTCGACGGGTGCATGATGCCGCAACCTCCCCGAGCAGGTGTGGATCACCATCGGTGGTGACCGGGCACGCAGCACCTCGCCGAGGTGGCGGGGTCGACGGGGGCGTGACGCCACCTCGGGGAGGTGGCGGGGTCGATAGGGGTGGGATGCAGCCACCTCGGCGAAGTGGGGTCGATCATGCGGGGCGTGCACCACCGGCCGGGACGGGCTCGCCGAGCCGCCGCGCGGCGCTCCCCGATCTGGGCGATTCCGGTGTCAGGTCACCGCGGGGCGGAATCGGGTGCCGGGCCACTCTGGGACGAATGCGGCGCCGGGTCACCGTGGGCCCCGCGATCCCGCGCGGGCCGTGCGCGCAGACCGCCCACGATCCCGCGCGGGCCGTGCGCGATCCCGCGCGGGCCGTGCGCGCAGACCGCCCCGCGATCCCGTCAGGGCCGTGCGCGCAGGGCGCCCCGGGATCCCGTGAGGGCCGGCGCGCAGAGCCCGGCCAACCCGCGGGATCGGGGCGGCCTGATCGGCGACCGGGCGGCCGGCGCCCTCTACGGTGGTTACCGCGGCCCGGTTCGCGCTGGATGGATCGCGGGCGCGTGCCGGCGGGCTCCGGCCGGACCGCCGACCGGACGACGAGGGGGATGCATGACCGAGGGCGCCGTCTCCCGGCCGGTGCGGATTCTGCTCGCCGACGACCAGCCGCTGCTGCGTACCGGATTCCGGATGGTGCTCGGCGCGGAGGACGACCTCGACGTGGTGGGTGAGGCCGGCGACGGCGTGGAGGCGGTGGAGCTGTCCCGGCGGCTGCTGCCCGACGTGGTGCTGATGGACATCCGGATGCCGCGCCTGGACGGAGTGGCCGCCACCCGGGCGATCGTGTCGGCCCGGCTGCCGGTCCGCGTGCTCGTGCTCACCACGTTCGAGCAGGACGAACACGTCGTCGGGTCGCTGCGGGCCGGGGCGGGCGGCTTCCTCACCAAGGACGTGCCGGCCGAGGATCTCGTCGCCGCGATCCGCACTGTGGCCGCCGGGGGCGCGGTGATGTCCCCACGCATCCTGCGCCGGCTGCTCGACCGCTTCGCCCAGGTGCTGCCGGACCCGGCCGCCGCGCCGGCGCGAGCGCTGGAGCCGCTGACCGACCGGGAGCGCGAGGTGCTCACCCACATGGCGCGTGGACTGTCCAACGCGGAGATCGCCCGGTTGCTGTCGGTCAGCGAGACCACTGTGAAAACCCATGTCGGTCATGTGCTGACGAAGCTACGGTTGCGCGACCGGGTCCAGGCGGTCGTGCTCGCGTACGAGACGGGCCTGGTCCGTCCCGGCGGCTGAGGTGGCGCGGGTCGCCTACCGTGACCAGCGGCGGGGCTGATGTGTTGACCATCACGCGGGGTCAGGCCCTGACGTCGGCGTCGCCTGCCGGTCAGGGGTCACCCTGAGCCCGGATGGGGGTCGACCCTCACCGGAAGATCGGCGCGGATTCCACCCCAGGTCGGAGGGCTTTCGGGCTCGCGACCCCGAGGATGGATTCCGCCGCACCGGCCAGCGGGGGCGGTGCGGCATGAGAACGACATACGGAAGAGGTAGATGACGTGACCGCGACGGTAGGCCGAGAGCAGGCCGCGGCCCGGGCGAACGACGTGTGGAAGGTGTACGGCAGCGGTGAGGCGCAGGTCGTCGCGCTGCGGGGGGTGACCGCCGAGTTCGAACGCGGCCGGTTCACCGCGATCATGGGGCCGTCCGGCTCCGGCAAGTCCACACTCATGCACTGCCTCGCCGGTCTGGACACGGTGACCAAGGGCACCGTGATGATCGGCGACACGACGGTGACCGGTCTCAACGACGCGGGTCTGACGAAGCTGCGCCGGGACAAGGTGGGCTTCATCTTCCAGCAGTTCAACCTGCTGCCCACGCTCACCGCGCAGGAGAACATCCTGCTGCCGCTGTCGATCGCCGGGCGCAAGCCCGACCCGGCCTGGTACGACACGGTGATCGACACGGTCGGCCTGCGGGAGCGGCTCGGGCACCGCCCGGCTCAGCTCTCCGGCGGCCAGCAGCAGCGCGTGGCGTGCGCCCGGGCGCTCGTCGCCCGCCCCGAGGTGATCTTCGCGGACGAGCCGACCGGCAACCTGGACTCCCGCTCCGGCGCCGAGGTGCTCAAGTTCCTGCGCAACTCGGTGCGCGAGCACGGCCAGACCATCGTGATGGTCACGCACGACCCGACCGCCGCCGCTTACGCCGACCGGGTGGTCTTCCTCGCCGACGGGCAGATCGTCTCGGAGCTGATCGAGCCGACCGCCGAGACGGTGCTGGACACGATGAAGAAGCTGGACGCCCCGGTCGAGGTGGGCAACTGATGCTGCGGGCAACGCTCAAGAGCCTGCTGGCGCGCAAGCTGCGCCTGCTGCTGTCCGGCCTGGCGGTGGTGCTCGGCGTCATGTTCGTCTCCGGCGCGTTCGTGCTCACCGACACGCTCGGGCGGTCCTTCGACGCGGTCTTCGCCGACGCGTACGCCGAGGTCGACGTCAGCGTCGAGGCGAAGCCGAAGATCGACGTCTCCACTACGGAGGGCATGCCGCTGAGCACCCCGATGCCGGCGTCGGTGCTCGACCGGATCAAGGCGGTGCCCGGCGTCGCCGACGCCGAGGGCGTGGTCGCCGCCGACGGCGCCCGCATGATCGGCAGCAACGGCAAGGTGGTCACCTCGTTCGGTCCGCCGCAGCTGGGCCAGAACTGGCTCGGTGAGAGCGACCTGGTGGAGATCCGCGAGGGCCGCGCGCCGCAGGCCGACGACGAGATCGTGATCAACACCGCGCTGGCCGAGGCGGGCAAGGTCAAGGTCGGCGACCGGGTCGGCGTGCTGACGCTCGCCCCGAAGAAGGAGTTCACGCTCGTCGGCGTGTTCGGCTACAGCGGCGGCCGGGACTCGATCGGTGGCGCCAACGAGGTCTACTTCACCACCCCGGTGGCGCAGCAGCTGATGCTGGGCAAGCCGGACGTGTTCAGCAACGTCAGCGTCCAGGCCGCCGACGGCACCACGCCGGCCGCGCTGCGCGACGAGCTGGCCCGCACCCTGGGCGCCGACTACCAGGTCAAGACCGGCGAGCAGCTCGCCGCCGACGCCTCGGCCGGCCTCAAGGAGGGGCTGTCGTTCTTCAACAAGATCCTCCTCGGGTTCGCCGCGGTGGCGCTGCTGGTCGGCACGTTCCTGATCCTCAACACGTTCTCGATCATCGTGGCTCAGCGCACCCGTGAGCTGGCCCTGATGCGCGCGATCGGGGCCAGCGGCAAGCAGGTCATCGGCTCGGTGGTGCTGGAGGCGCTCGCGGTCGGCCTGATCGCCTCGGTGCTGGGGCTCGCCGCCGGCATCGGCGTGGGCGCGCTGCTGGCGTACCTGTTCGGTCAGCTCGCCGGGGGTCTCACCCTGGCCGGGCTGGGTGTGCCGGCCTCGGCGGTGATCGGCGCGTTCGCGGTCGGCATGCTGATCACGGTGATCGCCGCGCTGCTGCCGGCGGTGCGCGCCTCGCGCATCCCGCCGATCGCCGCGATGCAGGACGTCGCCACGCCGGACCGGCCGCTCACCAAGGTCACCATCGGTGGCGCGGTGGTGACCGGCATCGGCGCGGTGCTGCTGTTCCTCGGTCTCGGCGGGCACGCCGGCGACAGCACCCTGGCGACCATCCTCGGCGGCGTACTGTTCGCGTTCATCGGCGTGGCGCTGCTGACGCCGATCATCAGCCGGCCGGTGGTCTCGCTGCTCGGCGCGATCTTCTCCTGGTCGGTGCCGGGCAAGCTGGGCCGGCTCAACTCGGGCCGCAACCCGCGCCGCACCGCGATCACCGCCGCCGCGCTGATGGTGGGCATCGCCCTGGTCACCGGCGTGACGGTGATCCTGGACTCGGCAAAGGGCAGCATCGGCGCGCTGGCCGAGGACACCATCAAGGCGGAACTGGTGATCTCCGGGGCGTCGTCCGGGCCGCGCCCGGCGAGCTTCGACCCGGCGGTGCTGGAGAAGGCCGCCACGATCCCGGGCGTCCAGATGGTCGACGGCGAGTACGGCGACATGGCAGTGGTCGGCGGCGAGCGGACCTGGGTGGCCGTGTCGAGCAACGTGGCCGCGCTCCAGCAGATCTTCGGGGCGAAGGCCACCGCCGGTGACATCAGCAAGCTGGCGCCGGACCAGATGCTGGTCAGCTCCGACACCGCGAAGGCACGCAACCTCAGCGTCGGTTCGACGGTGCCGGTGCAGCTGTCCCGCGGCGACGCCCGCACCTACACGGTCAGCGGCATCTACGAGAGCTCGCAGCTGACCAACCCGGTGACGCTGCCGCCGCAGGCCGCCGCGGACTTCGCCATCCCGCAGCCGATCCAGGGTTTCCTGCAGCTCGCCCCCGGCACGTCGGTGGACGCGGTGCAGCCGCAGGTCGAGCGGTTGCTGGCGGACAGCCCCGAGGTGTCGGTGGCCGACCGGGCCGCGTTCATCGAGCAGCAGACCGGCCAGCTGGACTCCCTGCTCCAGATGATCCAGATCCTGCTGGCGCTGGCCATCGTGATCGCCGTGCTGGGCATCATCAACACGCTCGCGCTGTCGGTGCTGGAACGGACCCGCGAGCTGGGCCTGCTGCGGGCGATCGGCCTGCGCCGCGCCCAGACCATGCGCATGATCACGGTCGAGGCGGTGGTGATCTCCATCTTCGGCGCACTGCTCGGCGTGGTGGTCGGCACCGGTCTCGGCGCGGCGGTGGTCGAGGCGCTCAAGGACGAGGGCATCACCGACCTGGTCCTGCCGTGGGGTCAGATGGTGACGTTCCTGATCCTGGCCGCGATCATCGGCGTGGTCGCCGCGGTGCTGCCGGCGATCCGGGCCGCGCGGATCAACGTCCTGGGCGCCATCGCCCACGACTGACGTGAAAGGAAGGGCCCCTTCTTAACGCCTCGCGCATAAGAAGGGGCCCTTCTTAACGATTGAGCAGGGCCGCGAGCAGCTCCAGGTCCGCCGCGAGCAGGCTCTCCACCTGGTGTACGCCGTCGGCGGGCGCCAGCGGCACCTCGGCCGGTACGGCCAGCACCGCCGCCCCGGCGGCGAGCGCACTGGCCACCCCGGTCGGTGAGTCCTCGATCGCCACGCACCGCTCGACCGGCACGCCCAGCAGACGCGCGGCGGTCAGGTACGGCTCCGGGTGCGGCTTCGCCGAGTCCACCTCGTCGCCGCAGACCACCGCGCCGAAGCTGTCCCGCCCCAGCGTGTCCAGGGCCACCTCGACCAGGGACCGGCCGCTGGAGGTGACCAGCGCGGTGGGGATGCCGGCGTCCCGTACCGCCCGCAGCAGCGCCAGCGCGCCCGGACGCCACCGCAGCCCGGTGCGGAACAGGTCCAGGATCCGGGCGCTGATCCAGTCGGCGCTTTCCTGCACGTCCCGCTCGGGCTGGCCCAGGTCGTCGTGCACGATCCGCATCGCGTCGGCCATCCCGGTGCCGACGATCGCGCGGCGGGCGTCCTCGGACAGGACACCGCCGTACACGGCGGCCAGTTCCTGCAAGGCGACGTCCCACAGTTTCTCGCTGTCGACCAGGGTGCCGTCCATGTCGAAGAGCACGGCGGCGGGGTGCTTGCTGCTCAGCGGGGGCCTCCTTCGATACGCGTACCCCGCCGATCCTGCCAGTCGCGTCCGGTGCGCCCGTCACCGTCCCCGATCGGGGTGACCCGCGGCATCAGCCGAGGCCGCAGGCGCCGAGCGACTTCTCGTACCCCCGGAAGAACGACTCGCTGCGCTGCTCGGCGGTGCCGTGCGAGCCCTCGGCGAACCACGGCTGGTCCGGGTCGTCGCCGACCGCCAGCAGCCCTTCCCGGAACTCCTCCAGGTCGCCGTCCTCCAGCTCCAGCGCCCCGGACCGCACGCTGTCACCGAGGTACGCCCCGGCCATGCAGTCGGCCTGCAACTCCTGCTGGATGGTGAAGTTGTAGCGGATGCCCAGCCGCACCTGCATGCCGTGGGCGTACTCGTGGCCGAGCAGGTAGAACAGGAACGCGTCGCCGATCTGCCGGAACGCCGCCACCGACCAGTTCACGTCGTAGGCGATGAAGTCGCCGGCCGAGCAGTAGACCGCGTTGTTGCGCGGCAGCCCCTGCCCGGCGCAGGCCACCTCGCCCTCGCGGCTGTAGGCCACCACCCGCCGGATCGGGGTGAACCGCTCACCGGAGGCGCGGAACCGCTCCGCCCAGTAGCGTTCGGCCAGCCGTACCGCGTCCTGGATGTCCTGCTTGAACTCGGCCACGCTCGTCGTGCCGTCCGCGCGGGTGGTCTGCGACTCGGGCTGCGCGCTGCGCGGGGGTGCCGGCTGCTGCGGCTCGCCCTGGTCGTAGCCGCCGGCCATGCAGCCGGCCGCCACCAGCGCGGCCACCACCAGTCCGGCGATCGGCCCGCGCCCCTGACGTCCCGCCCTGTCCCCCACCGTGACCTCCCGGCTGTTCGTTCCCGTGTCCCGCAGCAGTACCCCCGGCGGCCGCCGGTGATGCTCACCGGCTCTCACGCACCGCCGCCGGGAATCGTTCACCGGTGCGCGGGAACGGTACGGTCGGCGTCGTGGGCCGGTCGTACGCGGGAATCGTCTACTGGCGACGCAGCCTCTGGAACGGCATGCGGTGCGTACCGGTGCTGCTGACGCTCGACGAGGGCCGGCTGCGCGCCCGCGACCGGCGCGGCGCGGAGGTGTTCGCCGCGCCCGCCGGGCAGGTCGAGGCCCGGGGGACGATCGTCGGCACGATGCTGCTCACCGTCGGCGGCCACCGGTACGCCCTGGTCGGCGTGGGCGCCACCGTCTCACCGGCGCCGAGCGCGGAGCAGCGGCGGCGGTTGGATGAGTACACGGCCCGCGCCGAGCCTGTTCCCGACCTCGCGTCGTGGTGGGAGGTGCTGGCGGGGGCCGGCGTGACGGTGCGCTGACCGGCGCGGTCAGTCCAGGCCGCGCATGATGTGCGGCTCGCCGTCGTCGTCGCCGAAGCAGCGGTGCAGCACCTGGGCGCGCGCCCACAGGTCCAGGCTGCTCGGCGGTCCGACCGGCCCGGTTCCGGCGGGCGTGGTGGTCAGCACGGGAGCCGGTTCCGGCGGGACCTGCGACGTCACCTCGTCGGTCATGTCCGCCCCTTTCGTCGTACCCATGCTCGTCTGCGGGCGTTTCCGCCACGTCAACTCCGACGGCGCGGGCGTGGACGCGGCGCGCCTGACCCACGCCGGCCCGTACTCCGGTGACGGTAGCCCGCCGGGCCGTCGAGCACAGCCGTATTCCCGACGTCGCCGCAGGTCGCGGCCGGTGATCAGGCCCGCCCGCCGCCCGGTCCGCAGGTGGCGCAGCAGGTGTCGCCGCGCCAGGCGTCGCGGCCCTCGCGGACCGCGACCACGGCGATCACCAGGGCGGCGACCGGGTCGGCCCAGGACCATCCGAACAGGCCGTTGAGGGCCAGCCCGACGAGCAGGACCACCGAGAGGTACGTGCACAGCAACGTCTGCTTCGAGTCGGCCACCGCCGACCGGGAGCCCAGTTCACGCCCGGCGCGCCGCTGCGCTGCCGACAGCACCGGCATCACGATCACCGAGAGCCCGGCGAGCACCAGCCCGACCGGTGAGTGCGCGGCCTCGGCGCCGCCGAGTAGCGCCCGTACCGCCTCGACTGAGACGTACGCGGCGAGCGCGAAGAACGACACCGCGATGACGCGCAGCGTGACCCGCTCCCGGGCCTGCGGATCCGGACCGACGAACTGCCACGCCACCGCCGCCGCGGAGGCCACCTCGATGACCGAATCCAGACCGAAACCGATCAGGGCGGTCGAGGACGCGACGGTGCCGGCGCCGATCGCCACCACCGCCTCGATCACGTTGTAGGTGATCGTCGCGGCGACCAGCAGGCGTACCCGGCGGGTGAGCAGCGCACGGCGGTCCGGCCCCGGGCCTGCGGGCGTGACGGGGATCAGCGGCAGGCTCATCAGCAGCATCCGTCCGCGGCGTCCGGGCAGGCGGCCGGGTCGACCGCGAGCACGACGCCGACCAGGTCGCCGAGCGCGTGGGCGAGGCGGGCGTCGGCCAGCTCGTACCGGGTGCGGCGACCCTCCGGCACGGCCACGACCAGGCCGCAGCCGCGCAGGCAGGCCAGGTGGTTGGACAGGTTCTGCCGGCTGGTGCCGAGCGCCTCGGCCAGCTCGGCCGGGTAGCCGGGCCCCTCGCGCAGGGCCAGCAGCAGCCGGGCGCGCAGTGGGTCGGACAGCGCGTGACCGAAACGGGACAGCGCCTGGGAGTGGTGCAGCGTCCGCATGCTGTGACTGTACAGCGTCTGCTGTATTCAGGAAAGAATGAACCGGCGGTTGCATCCGGTACCCCGGTACGGGCTTACCGTCGAGAGGTGACCGACGAATCCTGGGTGCCCGACACCTGCACGCTGCCGACCACCGAGCGGCCGCTGCGGCTGGCCGAGTTCGACGGGCTGTTCCACGACGCGCTGCGCGGCGCCGACCGGCCGGCCGCCGGGCATCTGCGGCTGCACCTCGACGGCCGCGCCGAAGCGCTCGCCCGGGACCTGATCGCCCGCGAGTCCGCCTGCTGCTCCTTCTTCACCTTCGATCTCGCCGGCCCGGACGGCGACACGCTGACGCTCGACATCCGCGTTCCGGCGACCCGTGTCGCCGTACTCGATGCCCTGGCCCTGCGGGCCACGACCGCGCGGGGCCGGTGATGGGCGAGCCGGAACTGCGCAGCGGCCGGCTCGCCGACGCGGCCGGGGTCAACGTGCAGACGCTGCGCTACTACGAACGGCGCGGGCTGCTGCCCGCGCCCCGGCGGTCGCCGGGCGGGCATCGCCTCTACCCGGCCGAGACGGTCACCCTGCTGCGGGTGGTGAAGGCCGCGCAACGTCTCGGCTTCACGCTCGCCGAGGTCGCCGACCTGCTGACGGCCGGACGGCACGACGCCGGCCTGCGGACCCGGGCCCGCGACAAGCTCGCCGAGGTGGAGCGACGGCTCGCGGACCTCACCGCCGTCCGCGACACGCTCCGGGCCGCCGTCTCGGCCGGCTGCGACGACCTGGTCACCTGCGCCGAAAGCCCGCACTGTCCCCTGCCCTTCACCGGTCCGGACCGAGGCCCGGCTACGGTCTGACGCATGACGGTCGTGCGTTCCATCCTGCTGTTCCTGCTCGCCGCCCTCGCCGAGATCGGCGGCGCCTGGCTGGTGTGGCAGGGCTGGCGGGAGAACCGCGGACTGCTCTGGATCGCCGCCGGGGTGATCGCGCTCGGCGCCTACGGGTTCGTGGCCACGTTCCAGCCGGACGCGAACTTCGGCCGCATCCTCGCCGCCTACGGCGGCGTCTTCGTCGCCGGGTCGCTCGCCTGGGGCATGGTGGTCGACAAGTTCCGGCCCGACCGCTACGACCTCGTCGGAGCGGCCATCTGCCTGGTCGGCGTCGCCGTCATCATGTACGCCCCGCGCGCGAGCTGACGTCGCGGTGATGAGTTTCCGCGCCCGTGCCCGTCACACCTGCGAAGGGACACGACGACGCGGAGGGATGACGTCATGGGTAGGGACACGCAGCTGCAGGAGCTGGGCGTGAGCGATCTGGCTGAGGTCGACGAACCGGCGTTCACCGGGCTGGCGCAGCAGCACCGACGGGAGCTGCACGTGCACTGCTACCGGATGCTCGGGTCGTTCGAGGACGCCGAGGACACCGTCCAGGAGACGTTCCTGCGGGCGTGGCGGCGGCGGGACACGTTCGCGGGACGGTCGACGTTCCGGGCCTGGCTGTACCGGATCGCCACCAACGCCTGCCTGGACCGGCTCGCCAGGTGCCGGCCCGAGCCCGCGACCGGCGGCGAGGTGCGGTGGCTCCAGCCGTACCCGGACCGGCTGCTCGACGAGCTGCCCGCCGCCGACGCGGACGAGCCGGAAACCGTAGCGGTGGCGCGGGAGACGATCGAGCTGGCGTACCTGGTCGCGGTGCAGCACCTGGCGCCGCGCCCACGCGCAGTGCTGATCCTGCGGGACGTGCTCGGCTGGCCCGCGAAGGACGTCGCGGAACTCCTTGGGGACTCGGTCAACTCGGTGAACAGCGCCTTGCAGCGGGCTCGCGCGGGCATGCGGGAACACCTGCCCGCGCAACGGCAGGACTGGACCGGCGACGAGACGGACACCCGGACGCGCGAGCTGGTACGCCGCTTCACCGACGCCAGCATCGCCAAGGACGTCGACGGTCTCGCCGCCATGCTGCGCGACGACGTGCGCTGCTCGATGCCGCCCACCCCGGGCCTCCAGATCGGCCGCGACGCCGTGGTGAACGACTGGATCGCAGACGGTTTCGAGAGCCTGGGCAGCCTGCGAGCAGTGCCCACCGCCGTGAACCGGCAGCCCGCCGTCGCGTTCTACCTCTGGCAGGACAGCGACGGCGCGTACCTGCCGCTCACAGTCGACGCCTTGCGCATCACCGGCGGGGCCATCACCGAGATCGTCACGTTCCACGCCGACCAGTTCCCGCGGCTCGGGCTGCCGGAGCGCCTGCCGGCCGACCGCACGCCGTAGTGCCCGCGCGGACGCTCGCGCTGCCCGGCGGCGCGCGAGTTCCGGTGGTCGCGGCCCAGTGGCGTCACGCGTACGGCGTGGTCACGCGCGGCCGGGTGCAGCTGGAGCTGCGCGACGGCACCCCCGGGCCGGTCCTCGGCCGTGACGCCGGCTTCTGGCTGCGCGGAACCGGCGTACGCGCGCTGCGCAACCCCGGCCGTCGCACCGCGACGGTACGGATCCTCACCCCCGGCTCCTGGAGGAACGACATGATCAGCAGCACCGACACCGGCGTCACAGTGGGCCGCCCGCACGGCTTCCGGCGGCTCGCCGTCACCGGCCTGGTCGCCACGATCGCCGCGATGGCGGTCACCACGCTCGCGGCGGCGCTCGCCCGCGCTGCCGGTGTGGACTTCGAGATCCCCGACGGCGGCGAGACGATCCCGTTGGGCGGGTTCGCCGTGGTGACCGGGTTCTTCTCGCTCGTGGGCGTCGTCATCGCCGCCGTCCTGCTGCGGTTCAGCGCGCGTCCCGCGCGGCGGTTCGTGTGGACGGCGGTGTCACTGACCGCACTGTCGATGGTGCCGCCGTTGATCGCCGGGGGCGACGCAGCCACCACTGTCGCGCTGGTCGGGCTGCACCTGGTCGCGGCGGCGGTGATGATCCCCGCCCTGACGCGGAGCCTGCGCGCAGACCCTTCGCGAGGTGCCTGACGGCTACCGGGTCGTGGCTCCGCGGCGGTGGAGGGCCACCTTGGTGCCGCCGAACGCGACGAGCCAGGGCAACATCAGGAAGCCGCCGCAACCGATCACGATCAGCCACAGCGTCTCAGTCGGTTTGCCCTGGTGTTCCAGGCCGGGCCAGGTGAAGGCGCTGCCGAGCAGCGACAACGCGTAGAACAGGACGATCACGATCGCGGCGGCCGTACCGATCCGGCGGCTGAGCCCGATGCCCGCGGCGCAGAGAAACCCGAGCCCGGACATGACGACGGGGGCGAGGTACATACCGGACAGGACGACGAAGGTGTAGTACGTCGCGCCGGGGTCGAGAGCCGGGTCCGCCAACGGTGGCGGGCCGGCTCCGACCGCGTGGACGACAGCGGAGAGGGCGGAGTTCACCACTTCGGACTCCTCGCGCTGGGACGCTCGCACGCCATCGAAATCGATCCCTCAGTCTGGCACCGGTCGAGCCGCCGGACCGACCGGGAGCCGCAGGCCCGACACAGAATGATGCGATCCACAGGGTTCGATCGGTATCACTCGGGCACTTCGATACGGACCACACGCCGGGCGCCGCCAGTCGGCGCCCGGCGCCACGTACGACCGAGAGGTGACACCATGACCTTCCGCGCCAGGCTCGTCGGAGCCGCACTCGCCGGGACGCTCGCCGCCGGTGCATCGGCACTGGCCACGGCCTCCACGGCCAGCGCGCAGGCCGAACCCTGCGTTCAGCGCATCGCCGTGGTGAACAACGCCGCCTTCGTGATGTCCTTCAGTGTCGCGGCGAGCAACGGCCTGGAGACGGCGAACACCGACACCTACCCGATCAACCAGTCGCGGACGATCGATCTCACTACCACCGCGCTGCCGGTCGGGTCCGATGTGCGGCCGGTGGTGGACGCGGTGGCCGGAGCGCAACGGACCCCGAGCAGCTTCGTGTCGTACTGCGAGAACGGGCAGACCGCGACGTACTCGGTGACCGGGACGACGTACGACTACTCGGTCACGCTGATCGGCTGACCGACGCGTCGACGCTTCGGGGCGTCCGCCATCCCGGCGGGCGCCCCGCGCTCGTCCGCGCCAAGACGGGTAACCGGCGAGGGCCGCCGGTAGGCAGGTCGTCCGCTCACGCGTCAACCGATCGAGTCACCGAACGCCAAGGCGTCGAAGGCCCGTTCGAGGTCGGCCGTGTCCGCACCGGTGAGGACCGTTTCCAGGTACGCGCCGTCGGCACGCATGACTCAGGTCATCGAGCAGTCTTCACTCGCCCGCCCTGATCAATAAGACCGCAGGGCAGGACAGTAAGCGCGCTCACCCTGGCTACTTGGCGTTGAAGTAGTTCGCCTCCGGGTGGTGCACCACGATCGCGTCAGTGGCCTGCTCCGGCACCAACTGGAACTCCTCCGACAACTGCACCCCGATCCGCTCGGCGCCCAGCAACTCCACGATCTTCGCCCGGTCCTCCAGATCCGGGCAGGCCGGGTAGCCGAACGCGTACCGGCAGCCCCGGTAGTCGGTGCGCAGCAGGCCGGCCAGATCGGCCGGGTCCTCGTCGGCCACAGTGCCGCCGCCGGGCAGCACCAGCTCGGCCCGGATCCGCCGGTGCCAGTACTCCGCCAGGGCCTCGGTGAGCTGCACGGACAGGCCGTGCACCTCCAGGTAGTCGCGGTACTCGTTGCCGGCGAACATCTTCGCCGTGTACTCGCTGATCGGCTGCCCCACGGTGACCAGCTGCAACGCCACCACGTCGAGCTGGTCGCCCTTGGGCCGGAAGAAGTCGGCCAGGCACAGCCGCCGCTCCTGCCGCTGCCGGGGGAAGGAGAACCGGGCCCGCTCGCTGTGCCCGTTCTCGTCCAGCACCACCAGGTCGTTGCCCTCGGAGTACGCGGGGAAGTAGCCGTACACGACGGCCGCCTCCAGCACCTGGTCGGAGATCAGGCGGTCCAGCCAGTACCGCAGCCGGGGCCGGCCCTCGGTCTCGACCAGTTCCTCGTACGACGGCCCCTTGCCGCCACGGGCGCCGCGCAGGCCCCACTGGCCCAGGAACGTGGCCCGCTCGTCGAGCAGTGCCGCGTAGTCGGCCAGCGGCACACCCTTGACGACACGGGTGCCGAAGAACGGCGGCTTCGGCACCGTCACGTCCACCGCCACGTCGGAGCGGACCGACGCGTCGTCCAGTTCGGGCAGCGCCTCGCGCACCTGCGCCCGCTGCCGCTCGCGGCGCTCCCGGCGGGCCGCCAGTGCCGCCTCGCGCTCCGGGTCGACCATCGGCGCGCCGCCGCGCTTGGCCGCCATCACGCGGTCCATCAGGGACAGCCCTTCGAACGCGTCGCGGGCGTAGTGGACCTGGCCCGGGTAGATCGACCGCAGGTCGTCCTCCACGTACGCGCGGGTCAGCGCCGCGCCGCCGAGCAGCACCGGCCAGCGCTCGGCCACGCCGCGGGAGGCCATCTCGGCCAGGTTCTCCTTCATGATGACTGTGCTCTTGACCAGCAGGCCGGACATGCCGATCGCGTCGGCCCGGTGTTCCTCGGCCGCGTCGAGGATCGCGTTGATCGGCTGCTTGATGCCGATGTTCACCACGTCGTAGCCGTTGTTGGACAGGATGATGTCGACCAGGTTCTTGCCGATGTCGTGCACATCGCCCTTCACTGTGGCGAGCACGATCCGGCCCTTGCCGTCGTCGTCGGTCTTCTCCATGTGCGGCTCCAGGTAGGCCACCGCGGTCTTCATCACCTCGGCGGACTGGAGCACGAACGGCAACTGCATCTGGCCGGAGCCGAACAGCTCGCCGACCACCTTCATGCCGTCCAGCAGCAGGTCGTTGATGATGGACAGCGGCGTACGCCCCTGCGCCATCGCGGTGTCCAGGTCGGCCTCCAGGCCGTTGCGCTCGCCGTCGATGATCCGCCGCTTGAGCCGCTCGTCCAGCGGCAGCGCGGCCAGTTCCTCGGCCCGGGTGGCGCGCGCCGACGCCGCGTCCACGCCCTCGAACGCCTCGATGAACCGCTGCACCGGGTCGTAGCCCTCGCGGCGGCGGTCGTACACCAGGTCGAGCGCCACCTCGCGCTGCTCGTCCGGGATCCGCGACATCGGCAGGATCTTGCTGGCGTGCACGATCGCCGAGCTCAGCCCGGCCTGGGCGCACTCGTGCAGGAAGACCGAGTTGAGCACCTGCCGGGCCGCCGGGTTGAGGCCGAACGAGACGTTCGAGATCCCGGCGGTGAAGTTGACGCCCGGGTAACGCGCGGCGATCTCCCGGATCGCCTCGATCGTCTCGATGCCGTCGCGGCGGGTCTCCTCCTGCCCGGTGGCGATCGGGAACGTCAGCGCGTCGATGAGGATGTCCTCCCGGCGCATCCCCCACCGGCCGGTCAGGTCGTCGATCAGCCGGCAGGCCACCCGTACCTTCCACTCGCGGGTGCGGGCCTGGCCCTCCTCGTCGATGAGCAGCGCCACGACGGCGGCGCCGTGCTCCCTGACCACCGGCATGATCCGCGCGTAGCGGGAGTCGGGACCGTCGCCGTCCTCGAAGTTGACCGAGTTGACCACGCACCGGCCGCCCAGCATCTCCAGCCCGGCCTCGATCACCGCCGGTTCGGTGGAGTCCAGCACGATCGGCAGCGTCGAGGCGGTGGCGAACCGGCCGGCCAGCTCCCGCATGTCCTGCGTACCGTCACGGCCCACGTAGTCGACGCAGAGGTCCAGCAGGTGCGAGCCGTCGCGGGCCTGGCTGCGCGCGACCTCCACGCAGGCCTGCCAGTCCCCGGCGAGCATGGACTCGCGGAACGCCTTCGAGCCGTTGGCGTTGGTCCGCTCCCCCACCATCAGGATGCTGGCGTCCTGGGCGAACGGCACGTGGTGGTAGATCGAGGAGACCCCGGCCTCCGGCTTCGGCTCTCGCGCCACCGGCGCCCGCCCGCCGAGTCGCTCCACCAGCACCCGGATGTGCTCCGGGGTGGTGCCGCAGCAGCCGCCGATCAGGGCAACGCCGTAGTCGGTGACGAACTGCTCCAGCGCGTCGGCCAGCTCGTCCGGGCTGAGCGGGAAGTACGCCCCGTCGGCGGTCAGCACCGGCAGGCCCGCGTTCGGCATCACCGAGATCGGGATACGCGAGTGCTGCGCCAGGTAGCGCAGGTGCTCGCCCATCTCGGCCGGGCCGGTGGAGCAGTTCAGCCCGATCAGGTCGACGCCCAGCGGCTCGATCGCTGTCAGCGCGGCGCCGATCTCGCTGCCGAGCAGCATGGTGCCTGTCGTCTCCACCGCGACCTGGCAGATGATCGGGACGTCCCGGCCGGCCTCGGCGCGGGCCCGCTTCGACCCGACCACCGCCGCCTTGACCTGGAGCAGGTCCTGGCAGGTCTCGATGATCAGCGCGTCCGCTCCGCCGGCGATCAGGCCGGCGGCGTTCTCCTGGTACGCGTCGCGCAGCGAGGCGTAGCTCGCGTGCCCGAGGGTGGGCAGCTTGGTGCCCGGACCCATCGAGCCGAGCACGAACCGGGGATGCTCCTCCGTCGCGTACGCGTCGGCGGCCTCCCGCGCGATCCGCGCGCCCGCCTCGGACAGCTCCCGGATGCGGCCGGGGATGCCGTACTCGGCGAGGTTGGGCAGGTTCGCGCCGAACGTGTTGGTCTCCACGCAGTCGGCGCCTGCGGCCAGGTAGGCGTCGTGCACGCCGCGGACCACGTCCGGGCGGGTCACGTTGAGGATCTCGTTGCAGCCTTCCAGGCCGTCGAAGTCGTCGAGGGTGAGGTCGGCGGCCTGGAGCATCGTCCCCATCGCGCCGTCCGCGATCAGGATCCGATCGGCCAGCAGGTCACGCAACGAAATAGGCACATGCCCCAGGTTAGTGCGCCCGAGTGCGGCAGAGTCACCCGAACCGGGCCTTCCCACATTCTGCCCACCGGGCCGGCGTACACCTTTCCGCCGGTTCGCCCGAGTGGTCCGGCCCGGCGACCGGCGCGGCCGACGGGCCGGGCCCGGCGGCGGCACGTAGGCTGACGGACGTGAAGGACAACTGGGGTGCGACCGTGCGACGGGGCGGCGCCGCGCCCGACGAGCAGGGTGAGGTGACGGCGTGACCGAGTTCGACGGGCTGCCGGTACTGCGCTCGCCGGTCGCCATCGCGGCCTTCGAGGGCTGGAACGACGCCGCCGACGCCTCCACCGCCGCCGTGGAACACCTGGAACAGGTCTGGCAGGCCCGGGAGGTGACCGAGCTGGACCCGGAGGACTTCTACGACTTCCAGGTGAGCCGCCCGACGATCACCATGGCCGACGGGGAGACCCGGCGCGTCGAGTGGCCCACCACGCGCTTCATGGTGGCCAGCCCGGAGGGCACCGAGCGCGACGTGGTGCTGATCCGCGGCATCGAGCCGAGCATGCGCTGGCGTACGTTCTGCGAGCAGGTGCTGGAGATCTGCCACAGCCTGGAGGTCGAGCGGGTGGTGCTGCTCGGCGCGTTGCTGGCCGACGTGCCGTACACCCGGCCGCTGCCGATCAGCGGCAGCGCGTCGGACGCCGACGCGGCCAAGCGCTACCAGCTCACCCCCACCCGGTACGACGGGCCGACGGGCATCGTCGGCGTGCTGCACGACGCCTGCACCCGGGCCGAGGTCGACGCGGTGTCGTTCTGGGTGCACGTGCCGCACTACGCCAACAACCCGCCCTGCCCGAAGGCCACCCTCGCCCTGCTGCACCGGGTCGAGGAGGTGCTCGACCTGCCGGTGCCGATGGCCGACCTGGCCGAGGAGGCAGCCGAGTGGGAGCAGCGGGTGCGCAGCGCTGCCGAGCAGGACGCCGAACTCGGCGAGTACGTCCGTGAGCTGGAGGAACGGGTCGGCGACGCCGGCATCACCCCGTTGACCGGGGACGAGATCGCCCAGGAGTTCGAGAAGTACCTGCGTCGCCGCGGTGGTTCCGCCGGGCCGACAGCGGGTTCCTGGTAGCACCCTTCCGTCGAAGCCGGGCTCCCCTGCCGGGGCCCGGCTTCTTCGTGTCCGGGGTGGCGCCGTCACACCCGCTAGGGCATCCTAGGAACCTAGCTGTTGTGAGGAGGCGGGCATGCAGATCAACCCCGGCGCGGCCGAGTTCCCGCACCGGCAGATCGCCGCGCAGCTCAAGGCCCAGGTGCGCCGCGGCGACTGGGGTCCGGGCGAGCGGCTGCCGTCCATCCCGGCCATCGCCGAGATGTTCGGCGTCGCGAAGCAGACCGTGCAGCGCGCCGTCGACCAGCTGCGGGTCGAGGGCATCCTGATCACCAAACCCGGCTCCGGTACGTACGTCCGGGGCACCCGGCGCCGCCTCAACCGCCTGTCCCGGGGCCGGTACGGCGGCTTCCGCGGCTACCACACCGACCTGGCCGCCCGGTACCGCCAGCAGCTCGTCTCCGTCGGCCGTTCCCCCGCCCCGTCCGAGGTGGCCGACGCGTTCGGCGTCGCCGACGGCACCGAGCTGCTCTGCCGGCGGCACCTGGTACGCACCGACGACTCCCCGGTCGAGGTCGGCGCGTCCTGGTTCCTGCCCGCCGACACCGCCGGCACGTCACTGGAGCGGGCCGAGGCATTCGGCCGGCCGCTGTACCAGGAGGCGGAGGAGGTCACCGGCCGGCGGTACGTCACCGCCACCGACACGATCAGCGCCCGCCAGCCCAGCCGGGAGGAGGCGGAGATCCTCCAGATCCGCCCGGACACGCCGGTGCTGCACCTGCTGCACGTCGCGTACGACGAGCGGCACAAGCCGATCGAGGTCGCCCAGGCCACCTGGCCCGGCCCGATGACCACGCTGACCGAGGAGTACAAGATCCCCGCCCCCGCTCCCGACCAGGACCCCGACCCCGGCCTGGTCCTGGGCTGACCCGCCCTCGACGCCCGGCCCCGGCCCCGGCACCCCGGCACCCCGGCACCCCGGCACCCCGGCGATCTTGCACTTTCCGCCCCGGCGAAAGGGACATTCACGACACCCACGGGGCCACAACTGCAAGATCGCCGAGTCAGCGGTCGGGTCGCCAGCGCACGGAGCAGCCGGGGCCGGCCACGCCCGAGTGGAACATCACGTGTGTCAAACCGTCCTCGACGCACCCACCACGTTCCACCCACGCCACACCCGCCCCCGGACGGCGCGATCTTGCGGTTGCGGCCCCCGCGAACCGGGCAAAGCGCCGGAACGTGGGCCGCAAGTGCAAGATCGACGCGCGAGCAGCGCGAGAAGGCGCGGCGCGAGGGCGATGAGACGCGGCGGAAGGACAGGGCGGGGCTAGAGGGCGATGCCTAGGAGGGCGTCCACCGTGTCTCGGAAGAGGGCCGGAGCGGTCTCGTCGTCCGTGACGCCGTTCAGGGTTCCTTCGGCCCAACGGTCGGCCGCCGCCAACGCACCCGGCGTGTCCAGGTCGTCGGCCAGGCGCTCGCGTACCGCGGCCAGCAACGCCGCCCCCGACGGCCCGGCCGGCGCGGCGGCGGCCCGCCGCCAGCGGCCCAGCCGCTCCTGCGCCTCGGTGAGCAGGTCGTCGGTCCAGGAGCGGTCGCTGCGGTAGTGCCCGCTCATCAGCGCCAGCCGGACCGCCATCGGGTCGACCTTGTCGGCCCGCAGCCGGGACACGAAGACCAGGTTGCCCTGGGACTTCGACATCTTCTCGCCGTCCAGGCCGATCATGCCGGCGTGCACGTAGTGGTCGGCGAACGGTGCCTCGCCGGTCAGCCGCTCGGCGTGCGCGGCGGAGCACTCGTGGTGCGGGAAGATCAGGTCGTTGCCGCCGCCCTGCACGTCGATCCGGTCGCCGAGCAGGTTCAACGCGATGACTGTGCACTCGATGTGCCAGCCGGGACGGCCCGGGCCCAGGTCGCCGCCGGGCCAGGACGGCTCGCCCTCGCGGGCGCCGCGCCACAGCAGCGGGTCGAGCGGGTCGCGCTTGCCGGCGCGTTCCGGGTCGCCGCCGCGCTCGGCGAACAGCTCGATCATCTGCTCGCGGGTCAGGTTGGACTCGTATCCGAAGCGGGGCGCGGCGGAGATGTCGAAGTAGACGTCGCCGGTGCCGTCGTCGAGCCGGTACGCCGCGCCGTCCTTGAGCAGCATCAGCACCTTCTCGGCGATGTCCGGGATCGACTCGACCGCGCCGACGTAGTGCGCCGGCGGGATCATCCGCAGCGCCTCCATGTCCTCGCGGAACAGCGCGGTCTCCCGCATGGCCAGGACCTTCCAGTCCTCGCCGTCGCGTTCGGCGCGCTCCAGCAGCGGGTCGTCGATGTCGGTGACGTTCTGCACGTACCGCACGTCGAGGCCGGCGTCGCGCCACATCCGCTGCACCAGGTCGAACGTGATCATGGTGGCGGCGTGCCCGAGGTGCGTCGCGTCGTACGGGGTGATGCCGCAGACGTACATCGAGGCCGCGCCCTCGGGCCGGCTGGGATGGGCGCCCTGCCGCGCCGAGTCGTACAACCTCAGCGACACGCCCTCGCCGGGCAGCCGTGGCACGTCATGTCCCGCCCAAGACTCCATGACCGCCAGCCTAACGATCCGTCAGACGCTCGGGTGCCGCCCTACGGGTGATCAACGCGACAGCAGCTCACATGGGTGGCCAGGGCATCGCCGGCCACTCCTGCGGCGGCAGGGGGAACCGGCCGCTCTCGCGCAGCCGCTCGACCCGTTCCGCCAGCGCGGCCAGCTCACCGATGGTCAGGTGCTCGGCCAGTTCCTCACCGAGCGGCCCGCGGAGCTGCCCGGCCAGGCCGTCGAGCATCTCCACCGCGTCCGGCGGCAGTTCGCGGCCGGCCCAGCCCCACAGGACCGTACGCAGCTTCTCCTCGACGTGGAAGCTCACGCCGTGGTCGACGCCGTAGATCCGGTCGTCCGGGCCGACGAGCACGTGCCCGCCCTTGCGGTCGGCGTTGTTGATGATCGCGTCGAGCACGACGAGCCGGGCCAGGCGGGGGTCGTCGGCGTGCGCCAGCGCGTACGCCGCCCCGTCGTCGTCGCGCGCCGCGGCGACCGGGAACCAGCGCGGCGGGATCTCCCGCGCCGGCACGAATCCAACGAGCGGCTCGGCGTCGTCCGGCTCGTCGATCCAGAGCTGGCACGAGCCGGGGCCGAACGGGCCGTCGCGCAGCACCGTGGGCGGAACCAGGTCCCAGCCGGTGGCCCGGGACACCAGGTAGGCGGACACCTCCCGGCCGGCGAGCGTGCCGTCCGGGAAGTCCCAGAGCGGGCGCTCGCCGCGTACCGGCTTGTAGACACAGTGCGCTGTCACGTCGCCGAGCGCGATGACGCCGCGCAGCGTCGCGTTGGAGGCGTCGACGAGCCGCCCCTCCAGGGTCAGCTCACCGTCGGCGAGCAGCCGCAGTGCCTCGGCGCCGTCCTGTCGGGGCTGCAGTTCCGACGAGGTCACCGGTGATAGCCGTTGTGCCGGGGGCAGAGGTGACCGGCCGGGTCGAGCGGCTGGCCGCACAGCGGGCAGGGGGGCCGGCCGGCGTTCACGACGCGCTTGGCCCGTTCGATGAACTCGCGGGTCGCCTCCGGGGTCAGCCGCACCCGCAGGCGGTCGAGGTCGTCGTCCGGCTCGTCCGGGTCCTCGTCGGCGTCGTCGTCCGCGTCGCCCAGCTCGACCTCGACCTCGGCCTCACCGACGGCGATCGCCTCGATCACCACGGTGGCGGTGTCCACGTCGAAGGCCAGGCCCAGCGTGCCGACCCGGAACTCCTCGTCCACAGGCGTGTCGAGCGGCTCGTTGTCGCCGGTCACGGTGGTGACCGGCTCCGGAAGCTTCACGCCGAAGCGGCGCTGCGCCTCGGCGAGCAGCTCCTCCAGCTTCTCGGCGAGCAACGACACCTGGACCTTCTCCAGCGACACGCTGACCAGCCGGCCGCCGCCGCGCGCCTGGAGGAAGAACGTGCGCTCCCCCGGCGGGCCGACCGTACCGGCGACGAACCGCTCCGGCGGCTCGAAGGCGTGCACCTGGTGCGTCATACCCACGACCCTATCCGGCGTGTGGAAGCACCGCGCAGCCCACCGACGCCGAATCCGCCCAGAGCGAACGCGCCGCGTACGCCCGCTTCACCCGGCCGCGCCCGCGCCTCCACCGACCGCCGCGTCGGACTCGGCCGCCCGCGCCGGTCGCCGGCGCCGCTTGCGCGGCGGCGGGACCAGCGCCGACAGGTCACCGCCGGTGTCGTTGAGCCGGACCAGGAACGGTCGCAACGGGGTGTAGCGGATCGCCGTCACCGACGCCGGGTCGGCCACGATCCGCTGAAAAAGATCAAGGTGTACGCCGAGCGCGTCCGCCACGATCGCCTTGATCACGTCACCGTGGCTGCACGCCAGCCAGATGGCCTCCGGCCCGTGCTCGGCGGTGACCCGCGCGTCCCACGCCCGTACCGCGGCGACCGCGCGCGCGGACATGGCCGCCATCGACTCGCCCTGCGGGAACGCGGCGGCGCTCGGGTGCTGCTGGACCACCGGCCAGAGCGGCTCCTTCGCCAGCTTCTTCAGCGACTGCCCCTCCCAGTCGCCGTACCCGCACTCGATCAGCCCTTCGTCGACGACCGGCTCGGCGCCGGGAAGCGCCAGCTCGAGGGTCTGCCGGCAGCGGATGAGCGGGCTGGTCACCACCGCCGCCAGCGGCAGCCCGGCGAGGCGCCCGCCGACCGCCGTGGCCTGCGCCCGGCCGGTGTCGTCCAGCTCGACCGGTTGCCGCCCGGCCAGGCCGCCGTCGGCGTTCGCGGTGGTCCGGCCGTGTCGCAAGAGCAGAAGGGTCGCCACGCTGACCACCCTAGGCGGTACGTCCCCCCGATGATCGTCCCGCCACGACAGCTCGTTCCCCGGCCGCTCCCGGCTCCCGGCCCGCCTCCGCCCCCTCCGCCCCCCTTTCGGCGTCGATCATGAGGTTGGCCCGGACAAATCGGACGGCAATCCCGGCCAACTTCATGATCGACCGACGGAAGGCGTCCCGTGGGCGACGCCCGGGCCTCGCCGGGATCAGGTGCGTGGCGGCGGAGAACTTGGAAGGTTTGCGCCCCTCTGGGGGCCTTCTCGTACCAAGATCTCCCGTCGAGCGTAGGCGGATGCCGGGTGCCCCGCTCCAGCCGGGCTCGCGCCACTAGCTCCACCCTCGCGGACCCACCCACAGGGCCGATCATGAGGTTGGCGGAGACAAACCGGACAGACGATGCCGCTAAGTTCATGATCGACGCGGTGGGACGCGGGCGGGCGCGACATGGGCGGGCGACGCGGGCGGGCGACATGGGCGGGCGCGACGCGGGCGGGCGACATGGGCGGGCGCGACGCGGGCGGGCGGGACGCGGCCGGGCGCGACGTCGGTGGCGGGGGACATGGCGGGCTCGGGTGGATGGGGGCGGTGTCCGGGCTGCGTCGGGGTGTCGGGTTTCGGGGTGGTCGGGGACACGCGCCCGGCGGAATCGTGGGCGGGGCCGGGGCGTTATACCTGGTGAACGACCGCAGCAGCACCCCCGCAGCACGCGAGCGCGGGTGGCAGGGTCCGGGAATGATCCCGGGCAGGCGGTCGTTGTGGATGTCTCCGGCGCCACCCAGCCGAACCCCGCACGCCACCCCGGGCGTGCCGCGGGCCGCGTGTGAGCAGGACGCCGGATCCCCCCGAGAACCTTTCTTGAGCGCCTGACGGTGCTCGCACCCGCACCGAACCCCCCTTCGGCGCGGGCGTCGACCCCCGAATGGAGCCCCCTCATGAACACGATCCTGCGTAAGAGCATCCTCGGTATCGCCGGTCTGACCGTCGCCGGTGGCCTCGCCGCCGGCCCCCTCAACCACGACACCACCACCCCCACGCGGGACGCCGCGGTCACCACCACCCAGGCCGCCGCGAAGCTCGACACCGCCACACTCATCCCGCACGGCGTGCAGGGCAACCAGTCCCACATCGACCTCAACGACGAGCAGACCGCCAACGTCAAGGCCATCATCGCCGCCACCAAGAAGGCCGGCATGGACGAGCGCGCCGCCGTCGTCTCCATCGCCACGGCACTGCAGGAGTCGAAGCTGGAGAACCTCGGCCACCTCGGCGACCGTAACGACCACGACTCGCAGGGCCTGTTCCAGCAGCGCCCCTCCAGTGGCTGGGGCACGGTCGAGCAGATCACCGACCCCGAATACTCCACCACCGCCTTCCTCAAGGGCCTCAAGCAGGTCGACGGCTGGCGCGACATGCCGCTGACCAAGGCCGCCCAGACCGTCCAGGTCTCCGCCTACCCCGACCACTACGCCCAGTGGGAGCAGCAGGCCGCCGACCTCGTCGCCCAGCACTGGAACAGCTAAGAACCAAGTAAGAACAGCGAAAGGCCGGCACTCCGAACCAACGGGGTGCCGGCCTTTTCGCGTGCCAGGAGACAGCGTCAGGTCGCGCTGATCGTGCCGGTCGCCAGCAGGCAGATCACCAGGCTGCCCAGCGCCACCCGGTACAGCACGAAGACGTACAGCGTGTGGTGTGCGACGTAGCGCAGCAGCCACGCGATGGCCGCGTAGCCGACGGCGAACGCGATGAGCGTCGCGATCACCATCTGCGCCACGCTCGGCGCCGCGGTGCCCGGCGCGGACGGCTCGAAGACGTCGGGGAGGCTGAACACGCCGGAGATCACCACGGCCGGGATCGCCAGCAGGAACGAGTAGCGGGCCGCGGTCTCCCGGGTGAGGTTGAGCAGCAGGCCCGCGGTCAGGGTGCCGCCCGAGCGGGAGACGCCGGGGACCAGCGCCGCGGCCTGGGCGAAGCCCATGATGACGCCGTCGCGCATCCGGAAGTTCTCCAGCGTACGGGTCTGCCGGCCCCAGTACTCGGCGAAGGCCAGCAGCATCGCACCGATGATCAGCGTGCAGGAGATCAGCCAGAGGTTCCGGCCGGCGGTGCGGATCTGGTCCTTGAAGATCAGCCCGAAGATGCCGATCGGGATGGTGCCGACGATGACGTACCAGCCCATCCGGTAGTCGAGGCTCGACCGCACCGAACGGTCGACCAGGCCGACGAACCAGGTCCGGACGATCCGCCAGATGTCCTTGGCGAAGTAGATCAGGACGGCGGCCTCGGTGCCGAGCTGGGTCACCGCGGTGAACGACGCGCCCGCGTCCCGGCCGAAGAACAGGGCCGAGGTGATCCGCAGGTGCCCGGACGAGGACACCGGAAGGAACTCGGTCAGTCCCTGGACCAGGCCCAGGACGATGGCCTCGATCCAGGTCACTCGCCGACTCCGGACAGCTCCAGCGCCTCGGCGACGGTACGCAGGGTCTGCACCCCGCTGTCCCGGTCGGCCACGAACAGCGACACCGACAGCGTGGTCACGCCGGCGGCGGCGTACTCCCGCATCCGCTCGGCGATGCGCTCCTTCGGGCCGAGCAGCGAGGTGCGGTCGATGAACTCCATCGGTACGGCGGCGGCCGCGTCGCGCTGCCGCTTGGCCAGGTAGAGGTCCTGGACCTCGCGGGCGGCGTCGCCGTAGCCCATCCGGGTGGCGAGCTGGTTGTAGAAGTTCTGCTTGCGGCTGCCCATGCCGCCCACGTACAGCGCGGCGTACCAGCGCACCAGCTCGGCGCAGGTGGCGATGTCGTCGCCGACCACGACCGGCACGGACGGCACCACGTCGAAGCCGGCCAGTTCCTTGCCCGCCGCCGCGCGCCCGGCGCGCACCGAGGCGAGGTGCTCCTCGGCGAACTCCGGTGAGTAGAAGACGGCCAGCCAGCCGTCGGCGATCTCGCCGGCCAGTTCCAGGTTCTTCGGGCCGACTGCGGCCAGGTAGATCGGGATGTGGTCGCGCGGCGGGTGGAAGCCCAGCCGCAGCGCCTTGCCGGGGCCGTCGGGCAGCGGCAGCGTGTAGTGCTCGCCGTCGTACGCGACCTCCTTGCGGGCCACCGCCAGCTTGACGATGTCGACGTACTCCCGGGTGCGGGCCAGCGGCTTGGCGAACCGCACGCCGTGCCAGCCCTCGGAGACCTGCGGGCCGGACACGCCCAGGCCGAGCCGGAACCGGCCGCCGGAGAGCGTGTCGATGGTCGCGGCGGTCATCGCGGTCATGGCGGGGGTACGGGCCGGGATCTGCATGACCGCGGAGCCCACGTCGATGCGCTCCGTCTGACCGGCGATCCAGGCCAGCATGCTCGGCGAGTCCGAGCCGTACGCCTCCGCGGCCCAGACCACCGAGTAGCCGAGCCGGTCCGCCTCCTGGGCCAGCGCCAGGTGGTCGAAGGGCGTGCTCCACGCCGTCTGGTATCCGAGGTTGAGCCCGAGTCGCACTGATCCTCCCACCGTCCGCACCACAGGTCGCATCAGGTTACGCAATGAGCGTGGCGCCCTCGACGTCCGGCTCGCCCCGAACATGTCACACCGGGTGGAGCTCGCGCGGGAAGTTGACTGCGGCGAGGATATCCGTGACGCCGGGTTCGAAATAAGGTTCACGCATGCAACAGCGACCGCTCGGCCGAAGCGGGCTGGCGGTATCGCGGCTCGCGCTCGGCACCATGACCTGGGGACGGGACACCGACGCCGACGACGCGGCCGCCCAGCTGAAGAGCTACCTCGACGCGGGCGGCAACCTCGTCGACACCGCCGACGTGTACGCCGACGGCGACGCCGAGTCGGTGATCGGCTCGCTGCTGGGCAGCCTGGTGGACCGCGACGAGCTGCTGATCGCCACCAAGGCGGGCCTGCGGCCGGGCAGCCGCCGCCGGGACGGATCGCGCGGTCACCTGCTGCGTACGCTGGACGCCTCGCTGCGCCGGCTGGGCACCGATCACGTCGACCTGTGGCAGGTGCACGGGTACGACCCGGACACCCCGCTGGAGGAGACGCTCTCGGCGCTGGACCACGCGGTGTCCAGCGGGAAGGCCCGCTACGTGGGTGTGTCGAACTTCTCCGGCTGGCAGACCGCCCGGGCCGCCGCCTGGCAGGCCGCCTGGCCGGGGCGCGCCCCGGTGGTCGCCGCGCAGGTGGAGTACTCGCTGCTGGAGCGCGGCGTGGAGCGGGAGGTGCTGCCCGCCTGCGCCGGGATGGGGCTGGGCGTGCTGCCCTGGTCGCCGCTGGGCCGGGGCGTGCTCACCGGCAAGTACCGCAACGGCCGCCCGGCCGACTCGCGGGCGGTGTCGCCGCACTTCGAGCGGTTCGTCGCGACGTACCTGGAGCCGCGCTGCTCCAGCATCGTGGAGGCGGTCGCCATCGCGGCCGGCGGGCTCGGCGTGTCGCCGCTGGAGGTGGCGCTGGCCTGGGTGCGGGACCGGCCGGGCGTGACCGCGCCGATCCTGGGCGCCCGGACCGTCGGGCAGCTGCTCGGCGCGTTGCAGGTGGAGCGGATGACGCTGCCGGAGGAGATCGTCACGGCGCTGGACGACGTGTCGGCGGTGCCGGTGGGCTATCCGGAGCGCGACGGCTGAGCCGTACGAGGGCGATCCGGGTCAACCGCAGGGGGTGGCGGAGGGCCCGCGACCTGGGCAGCATAGGGGCATGGACTACGAATACGCGCCGCTGCGGTTGCCCTCGAACGTCGATCGGCTGACCGCCGCGGCGCAGCTGGCGATCCAGGCCGAGTTCTCCGGCTGGGAGCTGGCCCGGGTGCGGCTCTACCGGGACGGCACGCGGCAGGTGGTGCTGCGGCGCCGCCTGGTCAACCAGTCGCAGCCGGGTCTGTCGTACTGACGAGGGGCCCGTCCCCGGGGCCGCGCGACGCGGCGCCGCCCCGGGGCCGCGCACGGCCTAGTGCGCGTGGTCGTGCTCCTCGTCGAGTTCCATGAACGGGTGCTCGTCGAGCCGGCCGACCAGCCGGTCGTCGGCGGCCGGCTGGAACGGGCCGACCGGGTCGTCGTCGTCGAACGACTCCAGGTCGACGGGGGTGCCGACCTCGCTGACCATCACCACACCGTCCAGCGGCTCCAGCTCCGGCACGTCGAGCGCGGACAGCGAGCCGTCGCCGCTCTGCAGCAGCTCCAGCACCGCCTCGCCGACGCCCTCGACCGGCGCCGGCTCGTCCTCCTCCGGGGTGCCCTCCCGGCGGGCCGCCTCGGCCGCGCGCAGCAGCGCTGCGACGCTCGGCACCCGGTAGTCGCGCCGCTGCCGCACCGAGATGACCCGCGGGTGCGGGTCGGTGGGCTCGCCGCCCTCGACGGCGCCGAAGCGCTCGTCGGCCTCGTCCGGGTCGATCGACTCCACGTCCCAGGGCGTCACCTCGCCGAACGCGTCGAGCAGCTGCTCGTCGTAGGCGAACGAGGCGTTGTTCAACGCGACGTACGCCTGCCAGACGGCGTCGTCGTCGATCCGGCCCTGGGCGGCCCGGACGGCGGCCAGGTGGGCGCGGGCGGCGTCGATCACCCGCTCGAGGGCGGCGTCCAGCTCACCGTGCTGGTCGGTCATGTGTGGCAGTCCCTTCGCGATGGGGGGAGGTTCCGCGCCGGCGGCGCCGCGGCGGGCGCGGTCAGCAGGTACGGAGGAAGCGGTCCAGAACCCGCACGCCGAACTGTAGTCCGTCCAGCGGAACCCGCTCGTCGATGCCGTGGAACAGGCCGGAGAAATTGAGGTCGGCGGGCAGCCGCAGCGGCGCGAAACCGAAGCAGCGGATGCCGAGCTGGGAGAACGCCTTGGCGTCGGTGCCGCCGGAGAGCATGTACGGCACCGGGTGGGCGCCCGGGTCCTCGGCGCGCAGCGCCTCCGACATCCGCGCCACCAGGTCACCGTCGAACGTGGTCTCCAGGGCCGGCTGGCGCTGGACGTACTCGATGGCGATGTCCGGCCCGACCAGCTCGCGCAGCTGCCGCTCCAGTTCCTCGCTCTGCCCGGGCAGGCTGCGGCAGTCGATGGTGGCGGTGGCCCGGCCGGGGATGACGTTGTCCTTGTAGCCGGCGGCCAGCCGGGTCGGGTTGGCGGTGTTGCGGACGGTCGCGCCGATGATGTTGGCGATCGGGCCGAGCTTGGCGATCGCGGTCTCCGGGTCGTCCGGGTCGATCTCGATGCCGAGCACGTCGGACACCTCGGCCAGGAACGCCCGCACGGTGTCGGTCATCACCACCGGGAAGCGGTGCCGGCCGATCCGGGCGACCGCCTCGGCGAGCGCGGTGACGGCGTTGTCGTCGTGCACCATCGAGCCGTGGCCGGGCCGGCCCCTGGCGTGCAGGCGCAGCCAGTCGATGCCCTTCTCGGCGGTCTCGATCAGGTAGAGGCGGCGCTGCTCGTCGACCGAGTAGGAGAAGCCGCCGACCTCGCCGATCGCCTCGGTGCAGCCGTCGAACAGGTCGCGGTGGTGCTGGGTGAGGAAGTGCGCGCCGTAGTCGCTGCCGGCCTCCTCGTCGGCGGTGAAGGCGAGCACGACGTCGCGCCGGGGGCGTACGCCGGTGCGCTGCCAGTCGCGGACCACGGCGAGCACCATGGCGTCGAAGTCCTTCATGTCGATCGCGCCGCGACCCCACAGGTAGCCGTCGCGGATCTCGCCGGAGAACGGGTGCACCGACCACTCGTCCGGGTCGGCGGGCACCACGTCGAGGTGGCCGTGCACGAGCAGCGCGTCGCGGCCGGGCTCGGTGCCGGCGATCCGGGCGACCAGGTTGGCCCGGCCGGGCGCCGACTCGTGGATCTCGGCGTCGACGCCGACCTCGGCGAGTTTCTCCGCCACGTACTCGGCGGCGCGCCGCTCCCCTGCGCTGGTGTCGTTGTCGCCGGTGTTGGTGGTGTCGATGCGCAGCAGGTCGCGGCAGAGGTCGACGACCTCGTCGGTGGCGTCGGGTCGGGCGGGGGCGGCGTCGCTCGTCATCGCTTCCTTATACCAGCAGGTGAGGTGGTCGCGGGCCGCCGGTGGCACGGCGGCGGTTTCGCGGATCGCCGCGCCGGGTACCGCCGGACCGCCCGGACATCGACTCCGGCCGTCACGAGGAGGGCACCATGACCGTCCCCCTGCCGCCGCTGCCGCCCACCGCCGACGACGCGTACCGGCCGGGTGGGCGCAGCGTCGCCGACCTCGTGGACACCGAGCACCGGGCGCTGCTGGGGCTGGCCGACCGGGTCACCGATCCGGCGCTGGACGCGGCCGGCCGGCGCGAGGTGCTCGACGTCCTGACCGCCGCGGTGTCCCGGCACCTGTCCGCCGAGGAGCAGTACCTCTTCCCGGCCGCCCGCGCCGCGATGCCGGACGCCGCCGAGCTGGTCGAGCGGGAGATCGAAGCCGACGCCGGGCTGCTGACCGCGCTCAAGGAGCTGTCCGGGGCGGACGACCCGGCGGTCGCGGACGTGGCCGAGCGGGTCCGCCGGCACGTCAGCCGTGTCGCGGCGCTGGTCACGCCGCTGCGCGAGGTGGCCAGCGACGCCGATCTGATCCGGCTGGGCAACCGGTGGGAGATCGCGGAGGAGGCGGCGCCGACCCGCCCGCACCCCGGCACGCCCGCCACCCCGCCCTGGAACAAGATCGTCGAACCGGCGGTCGGGGTGCTGGACAAGGTGCGCGACGCGGTCACCGGACGGCGTACCCGGCTGAGCGACCTGGAGCATCCGCGCGAGGGGTGAGCCGATCGCCCCTTCCGTGTATCGGTTCGTGGTCCTACCGTCACGGTATGGATCTGGAGCTGCGACACCTGCGTGTGGTCTGCGCGATCGCGGAGACGGGGAGCGTCACCAAGGCCGCCTCGGCGCTCGGCCTGGCCCAGCCGGCGCTGACCGCCCAGCTTCAGCGGATCGAACGGGCGCTGGGCGGGCCGTTGTTCGAACGGGACCGCCGCGGCGCCCGTCCCACCGCGCTGGGTGAGCTGGTGCTGGACCGGGCGCGGGTGCTGCTGCCGGCGATGAAGGGCCTGCGGGACGAGGCGGCCCGGATGGCCGGTGCGGGCGATCCGCTGCGCCGGTACCGCTTCGGCGGGGTGAACAGCCCGATCCTGGGCCGGCTGGTGCACCGGCTCGCCGCCGAGCGGCCGGACGCGCAGATCACCACGTACGGCTCCTGGTCGGTGGACGAGCTGGCGCAGATGGTGGCCGGTGGCCGGCTCGACTTCGCACTGACCGGCGTGTGCGGCGACTCGACGCCGTCGGCGGGGTTCGGGCTGAGCTGGCGGGAGGTGGCGGTCGAGCCGATCTGCGTGCTGCTGCCGCAGACCCACCCGCTGGCCGGCCACGCCGAGGTCGACCTGGTCGACCTGCGGCGCGAGCGGTGGGTGGCCGCGCCGGGCGACGGCTGCTTCGGCGACTGCTTCGCCGCCGCCTGCGCCCGCGCCGGCTTCACCCCGAAGAAGGTGTACGAGGCGGACGTGCGGGCCGCGCTGGACCTGGTGGACGCGGGCGAGGCGGTGGCGTTGTGCCAGGCCACGTTCCGTCCGGTGGCCGGGCTGGTCACCCGCCGGCTGGCCGGCACGCCGCTGCGCTGGCGGCTGCTGCTGGGCTGGCATCCGGACGTGCCGGCCGCGGCGGTGGCCGAGCCGGTGCTGGCGGCGGCGGTCGCGGCGTACACCGACGCGCTGGCGAACCATCCGGAATACCTGGGGTGGCTGCTGGCGCACCCGGAGTTCGGTGTGCAGCCCAACGGCTCGGGCGGGGTGCGAATCGCCTGAACCCGGGTATCACCGGCGACATGACTGATCTGTATCCGGCCGCCGACCAGCGGGAGCTGCTGCGCCAGGCGGCCACCGCGCACACCAGCGCCTCCGCCGAGGTGGAGGCGTTCCTGCGCCGGTTGCCGGAGGTGCCGGGTCCGGCCGACGTGACCGAGTACGCCAACCTGCTCAGCCGCGAGGAACGCGCCCGGGCCGACCGGCAGGCCGCGGCGGACGCGGCCGGGCTGCGGCTGCCCAGCCTGGAGTCGGAGTAGCCGGCGGCGCCCGGGCGGTGGTCCGCCCGGGCGCCGTCGTACCGGCTCAGCGTTCGACGAGTACGTCGTGACCGAGGTCGAGCAGGGCGTGGCGCCACTCGTCGTCGGCGTTGCCCCGGCGTGGCCGCTGCGCGGTCAGCTCCCGGATCCGGCTGATCGCCTCCCGCATCACCTCGATGTCCTCCGGCGTGAGGTCCACCTTGCGCTTGCGCAGCACGGCGAGGATCTGCCGGCCCGGCTCGGGCAGGTCCAGGTCCGGGCCCGGACCGAACGCCTCCTCTCCCGAGCCGCGGGTCAGCAGCCACTGCCGCAGCGTCTCGGAGGACACGTTCACCTCGGCGTGGAAGTCGTCCCAGATCACCTCGACCTCGGGGTCGAGTCGCGCCTCGCGTACCATCACGCCTCCTCTCCCGGCGGCGGCCCGGGTGCCGGCTCGCCCTCGTTCGGTGTGTGCTGCTTCAGACCCTCCGGCGGCACCCGGACCCGGGACGGGTTCGCCGTCGGGGCCGCCTCGATCGGTTCACCGGCCCCGGTGTCGTCGTCGGGGACTTCCTCGGGTTCGGTCATGTCCGCCCTCCGGTCCTTCGGTGACGGCCCGTCCCGGCCCGGCCGGGACGGGCCCCGGCCGGTCATCGGGGATGGGACGTGGTGGCCGGCGTGTAGCCCCGCTCACCGGCGGCGACGTCGAAGACGAGCTGGTCGTCACGGGTGTCGACGGTGACCTTCTGCCCCGGTGAGACCTCGTTCTCCAGCAGCATCCGGGACAGCCGGTTGTCGACCTCGCGCTGGATCACCCGGCGCAGCGGCCGGGCGCCGAACTCCGGCTGGTAGCCGTGCTCGGCGAGCCAGTCGACGCCCGCCGTACTGAAGTCGACCTGGATGTCCTGGGCGTGCATGCGGCGGCGGGTCTCCTCCAGCAGCAGCCCGGTGATCTGGCGGAGCTGCTCGGCCTCCAGCCGCTGGAAGATGATCACCTCGTCGATGCGGTTGAGGAACTCCGGGCGGAAGTTCTCCTGGAGCCGGCGCATCAGCCGCTCCCGCAGTTCGTCGCTCTCCTGCTCGCCGGGCCCGCCGGTGGCGAAGCCGACGGTGCGCTGGGTGCCGGTGATCAGCTCCGAGCCGAGGTTGCTGGTCATGATCAGGACGGTGTTCTTGAAGTTCACGGTGCGGCCCTGGCTGTCGGTGAGCCGGCCGTCGTCGAGCACCTGGAGCAGGATGTTGAACACGTCCGGGTGCGCCTTCTCGATCTCGTCGAGCAGCACCACCGCGTACGGGCGGCGGCGGACCGCCTCGGTGAGCTGACCGGCCTCCTCGTAGCCGACGTACCCGGGCGGGGCGCCGACCAGCCGGCTGACCGTGTGCCGTTCCTGGAACTCGCTCATGTCCACCCGGACCATCCGGTCCGCCTCGCCGAACAGCGCCTCGGCGAGCGCGCGGGCCAGCTCGGTCTTGCCGACGCCGGTCGGGCCGAGGAACAGGAAGCTGCCCATCGGCCGGTCCGGGTCGGCCAGCCCGGTGCGGGAGCGGCGTACCGCCTCGGCGACGGCGCTGACCGCGTCGTCCTGGCCGATGATCTTCTCGTGCAGGTGCCCCTCCAGGCGCAGCAGCCGGTCGCGTTCCTCCTCGGTGAGCTGGGTGACCGGGATGCCGGTGGCCCGGGAGACCACCTCGGCGATCTCCGTCGGCCCCACCTCGGGCACGTGGCTGGGGCCCTCGTCGCCGCGGGCGCGGCGGACCTGGTCCTCCAGTTCGGCGAGCCGGTCGCGCAGCGCGGAGGCCCGCTCGTACTGCTCGTCGGAGACCGCCTGCTCCTTGTCCCGGCGCGTCTCGTCGAGCTGCTGCTCCAGCTCGCGCACGTCCTCGGCGGGGGTACGGGTGCGCAGCCGCACCCGCGCGCCGGCCTGGTCGATCAGGTCGATCGCCTTGTCCGGCAGGAACCGGTCGGTGACGTACCGGTCGGACAGCTCACCGGCGGCGATCAGCGCCTCGTCGGTGAACCGGACCTGGTGGTGCGCCTCGTACCGGTCGCGCAGGCCGCGCAGGATCGCGATGGTGTCGTCGACCGTCGGCTCGGGCACCAGCACCGGCTGGAACCGGCGGGCCAGTGCGGCATCCTTCTCGATGCTGCGCCGGTACTCGTCGAGCGTGGTCGCGCCGATCACCCGCAGCTCGCCGCGCGCCAGGGCTGGCTTGAGCATGTTCGACGCGTCCATTCCGCCCTCGCTGCCGGCGCCGCCCGCGCCGACCAGCGTGTGGATCTCGTCCAGGAAGATGATCAGCTCCTCGCGGTGGGCGCGGATCTCGTCGATCACCTTCTTCAGGCGCTCCTCGAAGTCACCCCGGTAGCGGGTGCCGGCGACCAGGCCGGACAGGTCGAGCTGGATCACCCGCTTGCCGATCAGCGTCTGCGGCACGTCGCCGTCACAGATCCGCTCGGCCAGGCCCTCCACGATCGCGGTCTTGCCGACACCGGCCTCACCGATCAGCACCGGGTTGTTCTTGGTCCGCCGGGACAGGATCTCCACCGCCTGCTCGATCTCGTCGGCCCGGCCGATCACCGGGTCGATCTGGTCCATCCGGGCCAGCTCGGTGAGGTCCTGGCCGTACTGGTCGAGCGTCGGGGTGCCCCGGTCCGGGCGCGGGGCGTTCGCCGCGCCGCGCTCGGCGCTGGCCGCCTGCAACGACTCGGGCTGGATCCGGCCGGCGGCGAGCATCCGGCCGGCCGGCGACTCGGGGTTCAGCGGCAACGCCATCAGGATGTGCTCGGGACCGATGTAGTTGGCGCCCATGGCGCGGGACAGCTGGTGCGCGTCCAGCAGCGCCCGCTTCGCGGCCGGGGTCAGCGACAGGTTCGGCGGCACCTCGCCGCGCGGTGCGCCCTCACCGCGCCCGCCCAGCGCGCCCAGCAGCGCGTCCGGGTCGGCGCCGGCCCGGCGGACCAGGTCACGCAGCGGCTCGCGCTGCAACGCCGCCCAGAGCAGGTGGTCGGTGTCCAGGTCGTTGCTGTGCTTCTGGGCGGCGCGGCGGGCCGCGTCGGCGAGCATCTCCCGGGCGTCGGCGGTCATCAGGCGCGTGATGTCGACCCGGTGCGCCGGCCGGCGTCCCCCCTCGCCCCGGCCGAAGTATCGGGCCAGGAACTCGTCCCAGGGGTCGTTGCCGAAGTCACCCGGTCCCATCATCTCGTCCTCCGCAGTCAGTCGGCACGACCGGCACCCGGCACGCGCGGCACGGTCGGCGGTGGCTACCCGGCGGTCGGCGCGACAAACGCGACCGGATGGCAGGCTGGGGGGCATGGAGAGCAGACCGCTGCTGATCGTGGACGGCGCGAACGTGGTGGGCTCGCGCCCGGACGGCTGGTGGCGCGACCGGGCCGGCGCGGCGGTCCGGCTGCGCGACGCGCTGGTGCCCGTCGGCGAGGCGGGCGTGCCGCCGGAGCTGCCGCCACCGGTGCAGGTGGTGCTGGTGGTGGAGGGCGCGGCCCGGCACGTGGCACCCGCGCCCGGCGTGGAGGTGGTCTCCGCGCCCGGCTCCGGCGACGACACGATGGTCGAGCTGGTCGCCGCGGCACCGGATCGGCGGCGGGTGGTGGTCACCGCCGACCGGGAGCTGCGCGAGCGGGTGACCGCGCTGGGCGCGGAGGTACGCGGCCCGCGCTGGCTGCGCCCTTAGCCCGGCCGGTCCCGCGAGCGGGACCACGGCGTCCGCCGGCGGGACCGCCGGCCGGGGTCTTCGCGCACGTCAACGCGGGAACCGGACACGAGGGCCGCAACCACGCGAGGGTGGATGTTCGTCCACCCGTTCCGATGGGTTGTAATGGAGATCTCTTCCGCCCCCAGGAGGTCCCCGTGGCGAGCGTCGCCGAGCTGAAGGCCGCCATCGATGTCGCTCTCCAGCAGATCGGTGACGGCCAGACAGCGGTGCAGGCAGCCGGCGAGAAGCTGGCCGAGGCGCAGCAGACGCTGGCCGGCGCGCTGGAGGGCAGCGGTCACGAGACGGTCGAGGCGGCCCAGGCCTCGCTGACACAGGCGGGCCAGGAACTGGAGGAGTGTCTGGCCGCGACACTGGTCGCGGTGGAACAGGCACAGCTCTACGTCGCGACGCTCTGAGGCCGGCCGTGTCCATAGTCGAGGACATCGGCGCGCAGGTGCGCGCCGCCGCCGAGGAACTGCCGCTGGCGCAGCTCGCCGCCGCGCTGGAGAAGCTCGGCCAGGCGCAGGAGCGGCTGCGCTGGGTGCGCCAGGAGTCGTCGGACCCGATGGGGGTGCCGGAGCTGTCCTCGGCCACCGAGCACGCCGAGACCGCCGGCTACGCGCTGCGCGTGGCGCAGGAGCAGCTCACCGCGTACCTGGCCGCGATCGGGCTGGCGCCGGACGGGGCGCGGCCGGCGCCGCCGGGCGAGCGGCCGCCGAAGCACGACACGCCGCGCGGCGAGGAGCCGCCCGCGGCCGGCCCGGCCGCCGAGCCGGGTGAGCAGCCGGCGGTACGGCGCTGGTGGGCGGTGCGGGTGGCGGAGCTGACCGGCGGCCGGGAGGGCGCGCCGGACGAGCCGGACGAGCGCGTCGAGGACTCCCACGAGCTGCTGCGCCGGGTGGTCGCCGGGATCCGCTCCGGCGACCGGGACCGGCTGCACCGCGAGTTGCGCCGGGCGCACGCCGACGTGGGGCTGGGGCTGGCCGCGATCACCCCGCCGCTGCTGCGCGAGCTGGCCGGTGAGCTGCTCGGCCACCCGCCCCGCGCGGACGACCTGCCCCGGCTGCGCGGCGCGCTGGACTCCCGGGTCCGCGACCTGCTGCCCGGGCTGCCGCGGCCGGTGCTGGACACGCTGCTGACCCGGGTCTGCCGGATGCCCCCGCCGCGCCGCGACGACGACGCGGAGCAGCCGCACGCGGCCGACCCGGCGGTCACCGCGGGCGTGCTCACCGGCGTACTGCTCGACCGGCTCGGCCGGGACCTGCCCAAGGACACCGACGATCGGGAGCCGTCCCGTGGCTGACGTCCGCGCTCAACTGGTGACGCGAGTCCGGGGGATGCTCTCCGAGGCCCTGGGCGCCACCCGTACCCGGCTCACCGCCGCCGAGGCCGAGCTGGCCGCCGGTCGGGACCGGCTGGCCCGTACCCGCCGGGCCGCCGCGGCCGTGCCCGCCCGGGTGGGCGCCGCCCGCGACCGGCGCCTGGCCGAGATCGACGCCCGGCACACCGCCCGCCTCGCCGAGCTGGCCCGCCGGGCCGCCGCCGCCGCGGAACGGGAGGCGCCGGGCGCGGCGTCCGCGCCGTGGGACCGCTGGCGGGCCACGCCCGCCGGCCGGTCCGAGCCGCCCGGCGCGTTGCGCGTCGGCACGGTACGCCTCGACGGCGCCGAACCGGTGCCGGCGCTGGTCCCGCTCCTGGACGCCGGGCACGCGCACCTGGGCGGCGGCGACCGGGACGGGCTGGCCGCCGTGGTGCCCGCGCTGCTGCTGCGCTCGGTCGGGCGGGCCGACCCGGGCGCGGTGCGGCTGTACGGGTACGACCCGGAGCACCTGGGCGGCGGTCTGGCCGGATTCGCGCCGCTGGGCACGGCCGGGCTGCTCACGTTCGTCGGGCCGGGCGGGCTGGGCCGCCTGCTGGACGACCTGGTGGAGCAGATCCGCCGGATCAACGCCACGGTGCTCGCCGGTGAGTACGGCTCGCTGCGCGAGCTGGCCGCCGCCACCGGACGCCGGCCGGAGCCGTGGCGGGTGGCGGTGCTGCTCGGCGGCGACGAGCTGTCCCGGCACGAGCGCGGCCAGCTCGACCGGGTGGTGCGTACCGGGGCGGCCTGCAGCGTGCACCTGGTGGTCCGCGGCATCGAGCTGCCCGACGACCCGACCGTCACCCGGATCACCGTGGAGCCGGACGACGCCCGGGTGGCCGGACTGCCGGTGGTGCTCGACGCGCCGCCGCCGCCCGCCCTGGTCACCGAGACCTGCCGCACCGTCGCCTCCCGGGTGGCCGCCGGCCCGCCGCCGACGCCGTTCACCGACCTGCTCCCGCCGCCGGACGAGTACTGGCGGGAGGACTCGGCGCACGGGCTCAGCGCCCCGGTCGGCGAGGGCCCGCACGGGCGGCAGGTGCTGCTCACGCTCGGCGACTACCCGCCGCACGCGTTGATCGGCGGCCCGTCGGGCACCGGCAAGACGAACCTGATCTTCGCCTGGATCGGCGCGCTCGCCGCCCGCTACTCCCCCGCCGAGCTGGAGTTCTATCTGCTCGATTTCAAGGAGGGCGTGTCCTTCGCCCGGTTCGCGCAGGGCCGGCGCGACCCGAGCTGGCTGCCGCACATGCGGCTGGTCGGCATCAACGTCAACACCGACCGGGAGTTCGGTCTGGCGCTGCTGCGCTTCCTCGCCGAGGAGCTGCGCCGGCGCGCCGACGCCGCGAAGAAGCACGAGGTCACCAAGCTGGCCGAGCTGCGCGCGGTGGACCCGGACGGGCACTGGCCGCGCATCGTGGCGGTGGTCGACGAGTTCCAGGCGCTGCTCGCCGGCCGGGACGTGGTCGCCCGGGAGGCCGCCGACCTGCTGGAGGACCTGGCCCGGCGGGGCCGGTCGCAGGGCATCCACCTGGTGCTGGCCTCGCAGGACGTGCGCGGCATCGAGGCGCTGTGGGGGCGGCCGGCGCTGGTCGCCCAGTTCACGCTGCGGATCGCGCTGCCGAAGGCGCTGCGCATCCTGGCCGAGCGCAACGACGCGGCGCAGTCGCTGCCCCGCCACCACGCGGTGATCAACGCCGAGTCGGGCCTGGCCGAGGGGAACGAGGTGGCCCGGATCCCGTCGGCGAGTGACTGGGAGACGTGGAGCGAGCTTCAGCACCGGCTGTGGCGGATGCGCCCGCAGGACGCCGCGCCGGCCCGGCTGTTCGACGGCGACGCGATCCCGAAGCTGGCCGACGCGCCGGACTTCCGCGCGCTGACCGCGCCGGAGCAGGGCGTGCCCCGCAGCCCGGTGGCGCTGCTCGGCGAGATCATCGACGTGCAGTCCCGCTCGGCGGCGCTGCGGTTGCCCCGCGCTCCCGGCCGCAACCTGGCGGTGCTCGGCACCCGGGTGGACGAGGCGTGCGCGGTGCTCGACGCCGCCGCCCGGTCGCTGGCCCGGCAGTACCGGCCCGGCACCGCCCGGTTCTCCATCGCCTGCCTGGACCCGGACGCCGACCCGGCCGCCCGCGCCCTGTACGAGGACCTGGAAGGCGACGCCTCCTGGTACGACGAGGAGACGGTGCCGGAGCTGATGGCCGAGGTGGGCGACGGACTCGGCGCGCCGGGTGCGGCGCGTACCCCGCACTTCCTGCTGCTGTACGCGGTGGACGCGGCGGCAGCGGCGCTCGCCGGCAAGGCCGGTACGCGCACCGGGCTGGAGCAGTTGCGCCGGATCCTGCACGACGGGCCGGAGCGGCGTACGCACGTGCTGGCGTGGTGGCGCGGCGTGGCCCGGATGCGCGTCGACCTGGGCGGCGCGGGCGCGCGCACCGACCAGATCGGCGCCTGGGTGGCGCTGGACGTGCAGGGCGGTGAGCTGGGCTCCTCGCTGTATCCGGGCAGCGGCGGGCCGGACTGGTATCCCCGGCCGTGGCGCGGTCTCTACTTCGACCGGGCGGTGCACCGCACCGGACAGGTGATCATCCCTTATGGTCCCTCCCGATGAACGAACCGGTTGCCAGTGAGACGTACGACGCGCAGATCCGCCGGCTCGCCGAGCTGACCGCCCGGGTGTCCGCTCAGCGGGCCGAGGCGCACACCTGGTACGCCCAGCAGGTGGCCGCCGCCGAACGGGCGGTGGCGGAGGCCGCCGAGCAGGTGCGGCAGGCCGAGGCGGAGGTGGCCGAGGCGTCCCTGCTGGTGGAGCGCGTCGACGGCGAGGTGACTCACCTGTGGACGCAGTTGCGGGCCCGGCTGGGCGTGGGCGCCCGGCGGCTGGGCGACCCGCCCGGCCCGGTACGCGGCGCGGCTGGTGACCCGGTGCCGCTGCTGCGGGCGGTCCGGGAGCTGCTGGACCGCACCGGGGCGCCGGGCGAGCTGCCCGGCTCGGTGAACCCGCTGCTGGTCGCGTGCGGCATCGGCGGGGCGCTGTTGGCGTACGCGCTGGGGGTGGGTGCGCGGGCGCTCGCCGCCGGTGCCAGCGGTGACCTGGCGGTGGGCCTGCCGGTGCTGGCGCTGGTGGTGACGCTGCTCGGTCCGGTGATCGGGCTGGCGCCGGCCCGGCTGCTGGCCGACCGCCGCCACGCGGTGCTGACCCCACGCCCGATGATCCTGGTGGCCGCCTCCGGCCTGGTCACGACCCTGCTCCTGCTCACGGTGACCTACACCCGCTGACCGCCCCCTCCCCACGCCCTCTCTCGGGCCGTCGATCATGAGGTTGGCGGCGCGACACGCCACGTCGCACCGCCGGTCAACCTCATGATCGCGCCCGTCAGGCGGGGGTCAGGACCGCCTCCTTCAGCAGGCGGCGGGCCAGGGTCAGGCGGTCGGCGTCGTCGTCCAGGCCGGGCAGGTCGCCGACCCGGGTCACCTCGCCGGTCAGCAGCGCGCGCAGCGCCGCCTCGCAGGTGCCGGGCAGCGTGAGCGTCCGGTCCGGCACGCGCAGCGTGACCCGTCCGTCGGCGGCCGGGGCGAGCTGCCAGCGCAGGCCGCCACGCACCGCCACCTCGCTGTCCGCTGTGAGCCGGGCCAGCGCCTGCGCCTGGGCCAGCGGCCGGATCGGCGCCGGGCGGGCGGCCGGCCAGACCCGGGCGCGCAGCCGGCCGGCCACCGCCGCCGGGTCGGCCCGCAGCAGCCAGTCGCGCAACGCCTCGACGGTCTCGGTCAGCTCCGGCTCGATCGCGTCCGGGTCGGCCAGGTCGAGCCCGAACGGCAGGCTCGCGCGCAGCCGCGCGTCCTCGGCGGCGAGCGCGAGCAGCTCCTCGACCACGGCGTACCGGGTCAGCGCCCGGATGCCCACGGTCAGGTGCAGCGAGCTGGACTCCTGCGCCTGGGCGCTGTGCAGCCAGCCGCGCGGCAGGTAGAGCGCGTCGCCCGGTTCGAGCACGACGTCCAGCTCGGGGCGCCCGTCGGCGGTCGCGGAGACCTCGTCGGCCCGGCCGCCCCAGGGCTGGCGCTCCAGCGGGTCGGCCAGCACGGGCGGGTGGATCCGCCAGTGCTTGCGCCCGTCCACCTGGAGCACGAACACGTCGTGGGTGTCGTAGTGGGTGGCGAAGCCCTGACTGCCGGCCGGGGTCAGGTAGGCGTTCACCTGCAACGGCTGGGCCAGCGCGGTGCCCAGGTCACGGGCGAAGTCGACGAGCGCCGGCCAGGTGCGGTGCAGGCCCTGCAACACCAGCGTCGCGCCGTCGGCGTACAGCGCCAGCACCTTCTCGTCGACGACCTGGTCGCCGATCTCGGCGCCGGCGCCACCGCCGCCGGTGAACCGCGCCGCCGGCACGAGCTGGCCGTCCTTGGCGACCCGCAGGAACGGGGTACGCAGGCCGCGGCGGCTGAGCAGCTCGTCGGCGTCGGCGGGGCTGAGCAGGTCGGTGAAGCCGTCCGGGTTGGGCAGTTCGGCGGCGCGGGACAGCAGCGGGCTGCGCCCCCAGTGGTCGGCGGCGAACTTGGCCGGCTCCACCGCCACGCACCGGGCCAGCGCTTCGGTCGCGGAGAACGGAACCGCCGGGCGGCCGTGGCCACCCGGCGGGTCGACGTGCGTGGTGCTCATGTGTCAGGCGCTGCCGTCGGCGCCGCCGTCGCGCTGGCCGGGGGTCGCGCCGCCGTCGGCCGGACCCTCCGCGCTGCCGTCCGCGCCACCGTCGTGCTGACCCGGGGTCGCGCCGCCGTCAGCGGGGCCCTCGGCGCCGCCGTCCGCGCCACCGTCGTGCTGACCCGGGGTCGCGCCGCCGTCAGCCGGACCCTCCGCGCCGCCGTCCGCGCCACCGTCGTGCTGACCCGGGGTCGCACCGCCGTCGGCCGGGCCTTCCAGGCCGCTGCCGCCGCTGCTCTGGATGTCGTCGTCGTTCAATGCCATGGGTGCTCCCTCGGTGTGCCGCCCCGCGTGGTGCCGGGGTCCGTGTGCAGCGGGTGGTACCCCACGCCCGATCTTCTCTAACCACACCGTAGACGCCCTTACGCCGCCGTACGGACGGTTCGCGGGGCAAGCGGCCGGGACGGGTGGATGCCAGGATGGCGGGAGGACGACGCGAGGAGACGCACGTGACGCAGCCGGAGCCGCTCACCCCGCTGACCGAGGACTGGCAGCGGGCGCTCGCAGTGGTGGCCCACCCCGACGACCTGGAGTTCGGCGCCGCCGCCGCGGTGGCGCGCTGGACCGGGCAGGGCAAGGAGGTCGTGTACTGCCTGCTCACCAGCGGCGAGGCGGGCATCGACGGGATGACGCCGGAACGCGCCCGGGTGGTGCGCGAGGAGGAGCAGCGGGCCTCCGCCGCCGTGGTCGGGGTGTCGGAGGTCGAGTTCCTCGGCCTGCCCGACGGGCTGCTGGAGTACGGCGTGCCGCTGCGCCGGGCCATCGCCGCCGTGGTGCGCCGGCACCGGCCGGACGTGGTGCTGACGAACAACTTCCGGGAGACGTGGGACGGGGCGTACGCGCTGAACCAGGCCGACCACATCGCCTGCGGCCGGGCCACGCTGGACGCGGTCCGCGACGCCGGCAACCGGTGGATCTTCCCGGAGCAGCTCACCGACGGCACGCAGCCGTGGTCGCGGGTGCGTGAGGTGTGGGCGGCCGGGTCGCCGGCGGCCCGGCACGGGGTGGACGTGACCGGCACGTTCGACCGGGGCGTGGCGTCGCTGCGGGCGCACGGGGCGTACCTGAGCGGGCTCGGCGACGGCGGCTTCGACGCCGAGGAGTTCCTGGAGGGCATGGCCCGGCCGGCCGGCAGCCGGCTCGGCACGCGGTTCGGCGCCACGTTCGAGGTCTTCCAGATCAACCTTCAGTAGGGCGCGGCGACGTTCCTGGTCGGCACGTCGGGCTGGCAGTACCGGGACTGGCGGGAGCGTACGCCCGGCGACGTCTGCGTGGCGGTGAAGATGAGCCGCTACCTCACGCACGTCGAGCGGCTGCGAAGACCCGGCCGAGCCGGTGGCCCGCTTCCTGGCCCGGCGGGGCGGGCTGCCGGTGTCCCGGACGCCGGCGGCCCGCCCCGCCGAGGGGGCGGGACGGGCCGGTCCGGTGCCGGATCAGGGAATCATCTGACGCAGGTCACCCGGCATGGTGGCCTTCACGTCCTCCCACTCGCCCTGGGTGACGTGCCGCCGCAGCGTGTCCAGCACGACCTGCACCACCCGCTGCGCGCCGCCCTCGGCGTCGTACGGGAAGCCCTGGCGCACCTCGTACAGGAAGTCGTCGCGGTTGAGCTTGATCGGTACGTTCTCCGGCTGCCAGCCGTCGAAGTAGATCCCGCGCACCAGCACCGGCAACTGCTGGGCGAACTCTGTGCTCTCCTGCACCGGCAGCCGGTCCCGCAGCAGGTGCAGCACGGTACGCAGCGCGGCGTAGGACTGGTTGCGCCGTTCCTTCGGCCAGCCGTACGCGGACTCGATCTCCTTGAGGATCACGTTCGTCTTGTCCAGCGAGGACTCGAACGCGGACAAAAGCTGTTCGGCCATCGGGCTCACCCCCGTGCTTCGGTCTCCCAGCGTCGGTCGTCGGCGCGGCGCGGCGGGCCGCTGGGGCCCCGCCACAGCCGGGTCGGGCTGAACCGGCCGGGCCGTTCGCCCCGCCGTGCCGCCTCGGAGCTGCCGACCACGTGCAGTACGCCACCGCGGCGTCGGTCCGCCACCACCCGTACCGTCATGACCCACCTCCTCGTCGCGGCGCCCGAGCCGGCGCCCACTACCCATGCTGCGGCGGGTGCGGGTGAGCCGGCCTCACCCGCACCGGGTGAGACGATCAGGCGTCCAGCAGGCCCGCGAGTGTGGTGCCGTTGCGCTGCGCGTAGTCCTGGTAGCAGTTGTTCATCAGCACGTGCGTCTGCTCGGCCTGGCCGGCCAGCTCGCGCAGCTTCGGCGCCCAGTCGCGCAGCTCCCGCTCGGAGTAGTCGTAGCCGAACTTCTCGTGGATGTCCTTGCTGGTCCACTTGTCGCTGTGCCCGTGGAACCGGACCACCGCGAGGTCAGCGGTGGCCGCCAGCACCGGGGGAATGGACGACTTGTGTCCCTGCGGCATGTCCACGCAGACGAACGGCAGCTCGTGCTCGCGCAGGAAACCGAGCGTCTCCTCGGCGTTGTCGCCGTCGAACCAGGAGGCGTGCCGGAACTCGAAGACCGGGCGCAGCGGCGCGCACCGCCGCGCCACCTCCAGCAGGTACTGCTTGTTGGCCCGCTTGATGGTGAACCAGGGCGGGAACTGGAACAGCAACGCGCCCAGCTTGCCGGCCTCGACGAGCGGGTCGAGTGCGGACAGGAACCGGGTCCAGACCTCCTCGTACGCCTGCGCGGGCAGGTCGTCCGGGTAGACGTTGCGCTTGTCCGTCTCCGGGCGCAGGTCCTTGTAGAGCGCGGAGACGCGGGTGGGGTGGCCGGTCAGCAGGCTGAACGCCTTGACGTTGAAGGTGAACCCGGCCGGGGTGCGTTCGGCCCACAACCGGGCGGTGCGCTCGGCCGGTGGCGAGTAGTAGGTGGCGTCCACCTCGACCAGCGGGAACTGCCGGGCGTAGTAGGACAGCCGCTTCTCCGGTGTGTCGGCGCTCGCCGGGTACCAGCCGGAGTCGAGCAGGGTCCGGTCGGTCCACGAGGCGGTGCCCACCTTGATCTCACCCATGGGGACAGTCCACCGCGTCGGAGGACCGACCGGCAACCGGAACGGCGTTCAGGCCGCCCGCCGCTCCCGGGTCTGCTTGCAGGCCACGCAGGAGGTGGCGGACGGGAAGATCTCCAGCCGCTCCACCGGGATGGGCGCGGTGCAGCCCTCGCAGAAGCCGTAGGTGCCCTCGTCCAGGCGGGTCAGCGCGTGCTCGAACTGGGCCCGCCGGTCCAGGATGGTGCGCAGCAGCGACTGCGCGGTGTCCCGCTCGGCGGTCTTGGTGCCGCTGTCGGCCTGGTCGTCGCCGGCGGTGTCGCCGACCTCCACCAGCCGGAGCACCTGGCTCTGCGCCACGGTCTGCTCGTACTCGGCGGTCAGCTCGTCGTACCGCGACCGCAGGGACTGCCGGATCTGGTCGACCTCCGCCTGGGAGCGGCCCGTGGCTGTCGTGTCGTGGACGAGCATCGCTGCCTGCCTTTCCTGCGCCCTCATACCGGACCGGGGCGGCCTGCGCCCCGGATCCGGTCCGACTGTGGATGCGCGGGCGACGAGATCACCCGTGCTCTGTGAGCCGGGCGATTACCCCCGCCCTCGGCGGGTCAAACCGGCTGTTTCCTGAGTGTTTCCGGTGAGTCCGCAGCCGCTGGTCAGGCGGCCTCGACGAGCGCCGGACGGCGCGGGTCGTCGGCCCGGACCACCACGTCGGCGAAGGACGCCGGGTCGACCTCGCCGGCGTAGCGGGCGAACGCGGGCAGGGTCCACCGCAGCGCCGGGTCGGTGCGCCGCGCAAGCGCCGCCGGGGAGAGCACGAGGTGGACGGTGACGTCGAACGGCAGCGCGCCGCCGAGCAGCAGCGCGCCGCTGACCAGGACCACCCCGCCGGGCGGCAGATCCACGTACGCCGCGCGGCTGGCCCGGTCGGCGTCGGCGTCCCACAGCGACGGCAGCAGCCGGCCGGAGCCGTCCGGGCCGGCCGGGTCGAGCACCTCGCGGCGCAGTCCCGGTTCGTCGAGCCAGCCCTCGTAGTACGCGTCGGGGTTGGTGCGGCCGTGCTCCAGGCGCACCGAGGCGGGCCGGAGGAAGTCGTCGGCGCGGACGTGCAGCACCGGACGGCCGGCGGCGCGCAGCGGTTCGACCAGCGCTTCGGCGAGCGTGTCCGGCCCGGCGGCGGGCGGGCCGTCCACGGCGACCCGCAGCCGGCCGGGCGTCCCGGTGCGGGCGAGACGCTCGGCCAGCTCGGTGACGAGCCGGTCGGGGCTGATCGGGCGCACGCGCATCGGACCATCGTGCCGCGCGGGCGGGCGGGTCACCACATGATCGGTTCGGGCGGTCGGGGCTCCGTCCGGCGGCGATCGTCGGGTGGTGGTCGGGTGGTCAGCCGGTGCGGTCGATGGTGACGCGGGCGTCGTCGGCGAGCCGGTAGCCGACGCCGTAGACGGTGGTGACGAGCGGGACGTCCACACCGACCTTGCCGCGCAGCCGGCGTACGTGCACGTCGACGGTGCGGACGCCGGCGTGCTCGTACCCCCAGACCGCGTTGAGCAGTTGCAGCCGGGTGAACACCCGGCGCGGGTGGGCGACCAGGTGCAGCAGCAGGTCGAACTCCAGGCGGGTCAGCGGCAGCGGCTCACCGTCTCGCAGCACCGACCGGGACGACGCGAGGATGTGCAGGGTCGGGATGGTCGGGGCGAGCGGACGCGCCGGAGCGCGGCCGGCCGGGACGGCGTCGGGCCGGCGTTCGGCCGGGACCGTGCCCGCGCTGACCACCGCGTCGCCGCGTTCGAGCATCTCGCGGGCGGCGTCGAGCAGCCGGCGGGCGGCCGGGGTGAGCGACTCCTCGCAGGCCAGGGGGATGTTGAGGGTGACGGTGAGCATGGGCGCGGCGGCGGTGTTGGCGGGACGACGCTGGCCGCCGGGGGGACGACCGGGGACCGCGGGTTGGGACGTATGCCATCCGGCGCGCGACGAGGCGGGGCTGACCGACATGGTCCTCCTTGGGCTGGTCCGGGTATCTCCCCACGGCCCGGGACGCCGCTTCATCGATGCTTCCCGGCGTCTCTGCGAGGGTCAAGGGGCGGCCGCGTTGCATGAATGTGACATTTGACGAACACATCGCAGCCGTGCGCTCGCTCTGCGTGCGAGGCCCGTTGATTACAGCAGAGCACCGATTCGCCGGTGGTACGGGGGGTCTCCCCGGGGGTTCACAGTGGCGGATCAGCGGCGAACGTGAACGCGGCGCACCCGATCCCGGGGTGCGCCGCGTGCCGGCCGGGCGGGGGTCAGGCGTCGCGGTCCACGACGATCGCGGCGTCGTCGGCGAGGCGGTAGCCCACGCCGTACACGGTGGTCACCAGCGGCGTGTCCGGCCCGAACTTGGCCCGCAGCCGGCGCACGTGCACGTCGACGGTGCGCGCCACGGCATGCTCGTAGCCCCAGACGTTCGCGAGAAGTTGCAGGCGGGTGAACACGCGGCGGGGATGTTCGGCGAGGAACAGCAGCAGGTCGTACTCGATGCGGGTCAGCGGGATCTCGGCGCCGCCGTGCCGGACCCGCCGGGTGCCGGTGAGGATGCGCACGCCGCCGGGGACGGGCGCCGCCGGGGCGGCGGCGTCGCCGCGGCGCAGGTCGAGCACGGTACGGGCAGCCGGCCCCTCCGCGGAGGCGGCCAGTCCCTCGCCGGAGGCGGCCAGTTCGTCGAGCAGGTCGACCAGGCGCGCGAGGCCCGGCGTCAGCGGCCCGGTACCCAGGTCGAGCGTGATGGTGAGCGTCGGTGCGGTACGCGGCCGGGGCGGCACGGCCCGGTCGGGGCGGCCCGATCGGGCCGGACGGGTGGTGAGGGCGACGACGGACATGGGAGCCTCCTGTGCGGGCGGTCGCCCCGCCCCGCCGGATGCGGCGGGACGGTCAGCGGAGCGCCCCGCCGGCGGTGACCGGGGGCGCGGCGGACGAGGGTCGGGTCGGCGGGGTGGGACCGAGGGTGGGCAGGCCGGCGATCTGCCAGGCGGCGAAGCCGCCGACGACGTCGGTGGCCCGGTGCAGGCCGATGTCCTGGAGCGCGGCGGCGGCCAGCGACGAGGTGTAGCCCTCCTGGCAGAGCACGATCACCGGGACGTCGTAGCCGGTCGCCTGCGGCAGGCGGGCCGCGCAGCGCGGGTCGAAGCGCCACTCCAGCACGTTGCGTTCGACCACGAGCGAGCCGGGCACTGTGCCCTGCGCGGCCCGCTGGGCGGCCGGGCGGATGTCTACGAGCAGCGCTCCGCCCCGGCACGCCAGGTGGGCCTGTTCCGGGTCGAGGCGGCGCAGGCGGGCGCGGGCGGCCGCGAGGATCTCGTCGATGCCCCGCGAGCCGGGCGGCGGGACCGGACAGCGCTCGGTGCGGGTGGGGGTCTGCGCCATCGTGGCGTCCTTCCGTTCGTCGGGGTTGCTTGTGCGGCTCACCAGGCCACACCGGCTCGGGCCACCTCGGCGACCCGGAGCCGGCCGGAGACGAGGTGGTAGCGGGTCATCCGGGTCAGCGCCGGCCGGTACACGTGCACGCTGACGGCGGGCTCGTCGCCGTGGTTGGTGACCTGGTGCACGTGCCGGGCGCCGAAGCGCCGGCCGGCTCCGGCGGCGAGCCGGTGCGGGCGCAGCCGCCCGCCGCTCACCGTCTCCTCGGTGAGCACGCCGGCCACGACCAGGAACGCGCCGGACGAGCCGCCGTGGTCGTGCAGGCCGGTGCCCTGTCCGGGCAGCCAGCTCAGCGCCCACACCTCGTGCTCGTCGCCGGCGTCCAGCCGGGCGTACCACCGCTCGGACGCCCCGAAGCGCAGCGGCACCGGCCAGCCGTCCGGGTCGGCCCAGCGGGCGGCGACGGCGAGCAGGTCGGCGGGAACGGTGCTGGTCATCGGCGGGACGTCCTCACGGTGCGGAGCGGATGTGCTCCCCCAGCTTAGACGGTAAAGCCTATCGGTTTAGTAGGTAATACCGAATGCTGGGACGAGGTGCGCACTCACCGCCGCACCGGCGGCTCCACCTTGTAACCCGGCACCGACGGCCAGCGGACCGTGAGCACCGTGGACTCCCGCTCGGCGTACCAGGAGTGGTCCACGCCCCGGCCCCACACCACGTAGTCACCGGGCGCGCGCAGCACCACCGTCCGGTCCGGCAACTCGATCCGGAACGCGCCGCTGATCAGCACCAGCAGGGCGGTACGCCGCTCACCGGTGGCCCACCGGGACCGGGTCTCCCCCGCCGGGTGCACGCCCCACTTCACCTCGACGTCGGTGCTGTGCCGCACGTCCCCGGCCGGCTTGAAGTGGCCCAGCAGCCAGCCCGCGTCGGTCGCGCCGTCCACCGCCGCGTTGCCCACGTACACCCGATCGTCCATGCGCGCGCCTCCCGTGCCCGGCTGCGCAAGCTACCAGGCGCGTCCGGCCGCGACGCCATAGCCTGGGCGGATGCCCGACGAACTCGACGCCGAGACCATCGCCTTCGCCCACCGGATGTTCGACCTGGCCCGGGCCGGCGCCACCGAGGAGCTGGCGGCCAACGTGGACGCCGGGCTGCCGGTCAACCTCACCAACGCCAAGGGCGACACGCTGCTGATCCTCGCCGCGTACCACGCCCACCCGGACACGGTGGCCGCGCTGCTGGCCCGGGGCGCCGACCCGGCCCGGGTCAACGACAGGGGGCAGACCGCGCTCGCCGCGGCCGTGTTCCGGCGCCAGGAGGCGGCGGTCCGCGCGCTGCTCGACGCCGGCGCCGACCCGGACCACGGCGCCCCGTCCGCGGTCGAGACCGCGCGGTTCTTCGAGCTGCCCGACATGCTGGCGCTGCTCGGCCGCGCGTGAGCGGCGGGCGGTATACAGGGACGGTGGAGGATCCCGTACCCGAGCAGATGCGCACGGCGGCCGCGGCGTTCCTGGCGGCACTGGACGAGCCGGCCCGCGACGCCGCCCGGCACGCCTTCGACGACGAGCCGGCCCGCCGGTGGCTGGAGTACCGGCCGCGGCCCCGGCCCGGCGTCACGCTCGCCGGCCTGGACGTCACCGCCCGCAAGGCCGCGCACCGGCTGCTCGCCACCGCGCTCAGCCCGGCCGCGTACGCGCAGGCCATGGCCGTGATGGCCCTGGAAGAGGTGCTGGACCGGGCCGAGGACTGGCGGCGCGGCCGGCACAGCGGCGACTACTGGGTGGCCGTCTTCGGCGACCCGGCCCGCGACGACGACTGGGCGTGGCGGTTCGAGGGACACCACCTGTCGGTGAGCATGACAGTCGCCGACGACCGGGTCTCCCCCGCGCCGGTGTTCCTCGGCGCCAACCCGGCCACCGTCCGGCATTCCGGGCGCCCGGTCTCCCGGCCCCTGGGCCCCGAGGAGGACCTGGCCCGCGAACTGCTCGACGTGCTCGGACCGGCCGGCCGGTCCGCCGCGATCATCGCCGAGGAGGCGCCGGCCGACATCATCAGCGCCACCCGCGCCACCGCGCCGGGCCGGCTCGACCCGCCCGGCGTACCCCGAGGGCGGCTGCGGCCCACCGGCCGGGCGCTGCTCGACCGGCTGGTCGCGCTCTACCTGGACCGGCTGCCGCCGGAGCTGGCGGCCCGGGAGGCCGACCGGCTCGACGGCGGCGAGCTGCACTTCGCCTGGGCCGGCCCGGTCGAGCCGGGCCGGCGGCACTACTACCGGGTGCAGGGCGACGACCTGCTGATCGAGTACGACAACACCACCGACGACGGCAACCACGCGCACACCGTGCTGCGCCGCCCCGCCGGTGACTTCGGCGCCGACGTGCTGGCCGCGCACCACGCCGAGGCGCACCGGCCCGGCCCGCTCAGCCCCGGTGCGCCTCGATGAGGAAACGGCGGGCGTACGCGACGAACGGTCCCTCGGCGCGGATCCGCTCGTCCAGGCGGCGCAGCTCGTCGGTGTAACGGCCGACTGTGAAGCCGGGCACCGTCCAGACCACCTTGCGCAGGAACCAGACCACCGCGCCGACGTCGTGGAAGACGGTACGCAGCGTCGCCTCGCGCAGGTCGACGACTGTGAGCCCGGCGGCCCGCGCGTCGGCGACCGCCACCTCCGGGTGCCGGTGCTCCGGTGGCGGCAGCGGCCCGAGGATCGCCTCGCTCAGCTCCCGCACCGTGCCGGGGCCGATCTGCTGGGACAGGTAGGTGCCGCCGGGGCGCAGCACCCGGGCCACCTCGTCCCACCAGGTGTGCACCGGATGACGGCTCACGACCAGGTCGAAGGCGGCATCCCGGAACGGCAGCGGCGGCCGGTCGGCCACCCGTACCACTGTCCCGCCCAGCGGACGCAGGTTGCGCCGGGCCACCGGCACGTTCGGCGGCCACGCCTCGGTGGCGACCAGCAGCGGCGGCGGCGCGGGCACCTCGGCCAGCACCTCTCCCCCGCCGGTGTCGACGTCCAGCGCCGCCCTCACGGCGGCCATCCGGTCGCCCACCAGGCGTGCGTACCCCCAGGGCGGGCGCTCCTCGGTGGCGCGGCCGCGCAGCCAGTCGAAGCCCCAGCCCTCCACCGGCGCGGCCTCGGCCTCGGCTACGAGTTCGGAGAACGTGCGGACCATGCCCGCGAGCCTGCCGCCCGCCGACGGCCGCGGCAACGGATTTCGGCCGGGTCAGAACGGGCGCGGACGGGCGATCTCGACTGTGGACCCGGGGGGCACGTCGCCGAACGTCTCGAAGCCGGTCGGCTCGGTGGCCCGGTCGAACTGCTGCATCAGCCGCGCGCCCAGGGCCACCCCGACCGCGCCGACGGCGAGCGCGACGAGTTCGGCGGCGAGCAGGGCGCCGTTCGCGCCGCGCTGCGGGGCGTTCGCCCGGATCAGGCAGGACAGCAGGAACAGCCCCGCCATCACGGCGTTCACGAGATTGAACGTCAGGACGGTCCGGCTGGTGCGCCCGGCACGGACGTCCCACAGGTCGACCAGGCCGGCGACGGTGGTGAGCCCGGCGGCGACGAGCGCGGCCACCGCGGTCCAGTAGCCCACCTCACCGAGGAACGCCGGACCGCCCGCCACGTCGGCCAGGTCGAAGACCGCGGCGCAGACGAACAGGCCGAACGGGAACGTGACAAGCATCGGTTGGATGGGATGCCCCTGCACCCGCAGTCGGCTCTGCATCGCTTCCTCCCCAGGTCGGCGCAGCTCACCAGTCCAGAGTGCTACCCGAGGCACCGCGGGGTGAAACGACTGTCGCTCAGTTGTCCCGGGGCCGGGAGACGGTCAGCACGAGCCGCTCGGCCACCTCGCGCAGCGGGATGTCCAGCGAGGACGCGGCGCTGCGCAGCACCCGCAGCGCCTCCGGGGCGGGACAGCCGCGCTGCGTCATGATCACGCCGACGGCCTGCCCGACCACTCCCTCGGCCAGCAGCGAGTCGTCGATCTCACCGGCCCGGCTGGCGGCCCGCTCACGGTCGCGCGCGGCGGCCAGCAGCAGCCCGGCGTGCTCGGCGAGCAGCATCGCGGTGAGCTGGTGCCGGGGGGTGAGCGCGTCGGGCGACTCGGCGTACAGGTTGATCGCGCCGATGACCTGCTCGTCCACGTCGACCGGCGCGGAGATCACCCCGTGGACGCCGAGCACGCGGGCCCGCTCGCTCCAGGCCGGCCAGCGCGTCTCGTCGGACAGCCCACCCGCGATGATCATCTCCCGTCGGCGGATCGCCGTCAGGGCCGGTGTGTCCGGGCCGTGCCGCAGGTCGTCCAGCTCGGCCCGGTCCGGGTCGGAGGCGGCCACCCCGGCGGGCTCACCGGCGCGCAGCGCGGTGAAGCCGCAGCAGTCCACGCCCGGCACGGCGTCGCGGGCGATCCGGACCAGGCGGTCGAGCGCCTCGTCGAACCCGGCCACGCCGATCAGACCGGCGGTCAGCTCGCGCAGCAGCGCGGCCGTCTCCAGCACACCGAGGTTGTCGATCATGGGTTGGCGCGTGTCGAGGTTCACCGGGCCGGGGCCTCCACCGTCCCCGCGTACGTCCACGCGGTCTCCCCGTCCGGCACCGTTGCCTGTCCCATGTCCGTCCCTCCTGTGGCCGGGCCCCGGCCTACTACCCTCGCAGACCGCGGGCGAAACCGCGCAAAAAGGCCCCTCCCGGTTACACCGGAAGGGGCCTTCGGCGCGGGTCAGCGCGACCCGGAGATGAGCCGCCGGCCCACCGAGGCGATCAGCCGGTCCAGCTCCGAGCCGAACGGGTTGTCGTGCACCAGGTACGTCCAGGTGGCGCTCGGGCGCACCAGCTTCGATGAGTCCGGCTCCCAGCCCTCGTCGAACTCGGTCTCCTCGAACGTGGCCACGGTCCGCGTCTCGATCTCGGGCACCAGCGCGTTGAACGCCGGCACCGCGCTGCGGTGGAACTCGTCGAGCGGGTCGAGCCGGCCCAGCGCCCGCAGGTGCACGCCCTCGCGTACCTCGGACAGCTCGGCCAGATGGTCGGCCCAGAGCCGGTCCAGGTGATAGAGGGCGATCTTGCGGGCCACGTCGGCGAGCAGGTCCTCGTCCATCTCGCCGGCCTTCTCCGGCACCCGCTCCAGCAGCATCAGCGCGGCGATGTCGCTGGTCAGCAGCCGCTCCCGGCGCTCGGCAAGCGCCTTGCGCTGCTGCTCGATCACCTGGCTGTAGCGCCACGTGTTGCGGTGGATCTCGTGGTTGACGCCCTCGGCGACGCGCTGGGCGTGCTCGACCGCGTAGTCGACCTGCGGGTCGGTGACCAGGCCGTCGGCGTTCATCCGGGGCGAGGCCGGCACGGTGTCGCCGGCGTGCCGGACCACCAGGTCGTCCTCCAGGCTGACGAAGAACACCGACCCGCCCGGGTCGCCCTGCCGGCCGGCCCGGCCGCGGAGCTGGTCGTCGACCCGGCGGCTGTCGTGCCGGCCGCTGCCGATCACGTACAGGCCGCCCAGTTCCGCCACCCGGTCCCGGTCGGCCTGGTCGCTGCCGCCCAGCCGGATGTCCACGCCCCGGCCGGCCATCTGGGTGGAGACCGTCACCGCGCCGTACGCGCCGGCCTCCGCGATGATGCCGGCCTCCTCGTCGTCGTTCTTGGCGTTGAGGACCACGCAGGAGACGCCGGCGGCGTTGAGCGCGGCGGCCAGCCCTTCGGACTCCTTGACGTCGAGCGTGCCGACCAGCACCGGCCGCCCCGCCTGGTGGCAGCGCGTGATCTCGTCGACCAGCGCCTCCTCCTTCTCGGCGCGGGTGGCGTAGATCCGGTCCGGCTCGTCCTCGCGGACGCAGGGGGTGTTCGGCGGGATCACCGCGACCTCGAGGCCGAAGAACTCGCGGAGCTGGTCGCCGACGAGCACCGCGGTCGCGGTCATGCCGCAGACAGTCGGGTAGAGCGCGATGTACGCCTGCACGGTGATCGTGCCCAGCACCTCGCCCTCGGCGGTGGCGTCCAGGCCCTCCTTCGCCTCGACCGCGGCCTGGAGCCCGTCCGGCCAGCGGCGGCGCTGGGCGACCCGGCCGCGCATCTCGTCGATCAGCTCGACCGAGTCGTCCCGGACGATGTAGTCCACGTCGCGGTGCAACAGGGCGTGCGCGTGCAGCGCCACGTTCACCGCGGAGAGCTGCCCGACGTGCTCCTCGTCGTACAGGTCGATGCCGCCGAGCTTGGCCTCGACGGTGGCCAGGCCGACCGAGGTGAAGGCGACGCTGCGGCCGTCCTCGGCGACCGTGTAGTGCTTGCCCTTGCGCAGCCCGCGCACGAGCGCGGCCGCGGCGTGCACCGGGTCCTGCTCGCCGCCGACCGCACCGGCCAGCACCATCGGCACCCGGGCCTCGTCGATCAGGATCGAGTCGGCCTCGTCCACGATCGCGGTCTTCAGCGGCGGCTGCACCCGGTCGGCCAGGTCGGTGACGAGCTGGTCGCGCAGGAAGTCGAAGCCGGCCTCGCTGACCGACACGTAGGTGACGTCGCAGCCGTACGCGGCGCGCCGCTCCTCGGGCGTGGACGCCTCGTTGACCCAGCCGACGGTCAGCCCGAGCAGGTCGTAGACGGGCGTCATCCACTCGGCGTCGCGGCGGGCCAGGTAGTCGTTGACGGTGAGCACGTGCACCGGGCCGTTGCCCAGCCGCACGTGCCCGTACGCGGCGACAGTCGCGGTGAGCGTCTTGCCCTCACCGGTGGCCATCTCGGCGACCTTGCCGGACAGCAGCGCCATCGCGCCGAGCAGCTGCACGTCGTAGGGGCGCTGGTCGAGCCCGCGCCGGGCCGCCTCGCGGCCGATCGCGCAGATCTCCTCGTAGCCTGTGGCCCGGCCGGCGGCCTCGGTCAGCTCGGCGTCGGAGAGCTGCTCCAGGTCCGCCTCGCGCGCCTCGATCGCCGGCAGCAGCTTCTCCAGCGGCGCCAGGTCGACAGTCGTCCCCGGGCGCTGGAGGAACCGGCGGAACCTGGTCTTCAACCGTTGCGACACACCCATGAGCGGCAACGGTACGCGAACCGGAGCCGATTGTGACCCCCGCCCGCCGCGCGCCGGGTTCCGCCCTTCGCGTCCGCTTCGGTCGATCATGAGGTTGGCGGCGTCCGGCGTCCGTTTTGTCGCCGCCAACCTCATGATCGACGCCCTGGAAAGGGGGGCGGGGGGGGGGGGGGTGGGGGATGCTCCTATAGAAGTCAAGCGGTGTTGAGGGTGGTGAAGTCGGCGAGGAGGGCGGTGTGGATCTCGCGGACGATGTAGCGCTTGAGGCAG